>JAEEIQ010000088.1 GCA_016281435.1 Bacteroidales bacterium | reverse complement strand
GTCTGCCACTTCATGGGAGAGCCCCAGGAGACGCGCCACATCTGGATGCACAACGAGCAGGCCGTCATCTCCCCGCAGTGGAGCATCCACTCCGCCTGCGCGACCCGCAACTACACCTTCATCTGGGGCATGTGCGGCGAGAACGACGATTACAACGACATGGACTGGTGCGCAACTAAAGACCTGAAATAATGAAAAAGATAATTATCATAGCCCTCGCCCTGACGCTCGGAATGTGCTCCTGCCAGCAGCCGAAGGAAGCCAGGGTCATGGCCCGCTTCGTTCCCGAGCGCTACGACGACTTCGTATTCGAGAACAACCTGATCGCCGGCCGCATGTACGGCAAGGCCCTCGAGAGCTGCGGCAAAGGCCAGATTACCTCTCCCGGCATCGACGTCTGGGTAAAGACCCCGGGCGCCCTCGTATGCAACCAGAGGTACATCGACGACCTTCAGAACGGCAAGTCCTACCACAAGGACTGGGGCAACGGCAAGGACTGCTACAAGGTAGCCCGCAGCCTCGGAGCCGGCGCATCCGCCGCGATGATCGAAGGACAGCTCGAGCTCCCCGCCACCAACTTCCGCTCATGGGAGATAGTGGAAGAAGGGCCTGAAAAGGTCGTCTTCGTCCTGGACTACCCCGAGTGGGAGACCAAAGGCGAGAAGATCGCCCTCTCCAAGAAGATCACCGTCATTCCCGACACCTACTTCTGCAAGGTAGAGGACACCTACACCTTCAGCGGGGAATTCGGCGACACCCTGCCCGTAGCGGCCGGCATCAACCGCCATCCCAAGCAGAACACCGTCGAGAAGGAAATTTCCGAGGGTGACCGCTATGCCATCTGGGAACATGCTTCCGACACCGGAGCGGAGCCCGAGGACGGCATGCTCGGAGTCGCGGTCTATGTCCCCGGAGCTGAAGGGGTCTGCATCACCGAGGACCAGGTCCATGGACTCGTCGTAAAGAACGTCAAGTCCGGCGAGCCCTTCGTCTATTACTTCGGCAGCTGCTGGTCCAAGGGCAACCTGAAGACCGCCGAGGCCTGGTTCGACGAGGTCCGCAAACAGAAATAACCAATTAAAATTCATACCGATGAAACGAATCGCAACACTTCTCTGCCTCGCTGCATTCATGGCTTTTTCCTGCACTAAGGAAGAACCCGTTACCAACTCCGTCACCTTCGGCAACGCAACCGTCGACGCGAACTGCAACTACTGCGTATACATGGAGTCTAACCACCAGCTGGACGGCGTGCCCGGTTACCACCTTGACATCGACTTCACGGTCGAAAGCATCCCCTGCCACGCATTCCTCCACATCTCTTCCGCCTGCAAGGGAAAGAAAGTCGACCTCGGCAAATACAACGCCTCGACGCCTTTTGATTTCGAGATCAACAGCACTTCAGAAAGCGGTTACAAGTACGATATCCACCACTACAACACCAAATGGGGCGGCGGCGAGATCGGTCACTCTTCTGTAGGTACATGGTTCAAATCCGGCACCATGGAGCTTAAGGACGACGGCAAGAACGTCACTCTCAAGGTCGACGCCAAGACCGTTGACGGCAGGACCTTCAAGATGAGCGTCAGCGGAAAACTCGAGAAAGCGGAATAACAAGAATCCGCATGTTCCATACCGGTCGCCGAAACAAACAGCGGCCGGTTTTTTCGTGGCACTAAACCGGCTCACTATCAAGCAATAAAGCAATAGGCTTCCGTCCCAAAAGGCGGAAGCCTATTGCTTAAATCACACAACATCAAGCTATTACCCGCCACGGCAAAAACTGTGTACACACAAATGCGCCACAGTTTAAAGGCCATCAGATGCGGCAAAGAAGACAGTTACACGATTCTTCCGAATATTCAAAAATTATCTAAATTTGTATCTGACACCAAAACTATCCGGAACCATGGTTCGACTGATTCTTATTTCCCTGCTGCTGACCGGAATGCCGTCAGTTCCCGATCATGAACGCATATCAAATGACGAGGTCACCCTCACCAGCCTCCTGCGGGAGATGACCGACCGGGACGGCCTGGCCAGGTTCAAGGACTTCGAGTGCCTGCAGGCGAGCAGCTACGACCGCCATTCCGTCGCAAAGGGGCAGGCCGGATGGTTCGCGAATCTCGACCGCAACTGGTGGCTGCGCATCGAGCGGGAGCGCGGACGAAGGGAATTCGTAATGATGGATGCGCAAGGCCCGGGAGCAGTCACCCGCTTCTGGATGACGACCTACGCCGACCTGCTCGAAGGCATCGTGCGGGTCTATCTCGACGGAGCCCGGGAACCCGTCATCGAAGGTCCCATGAAGGACCTGATGGGATCGGAGACCCTGGTCCCGTACCCGCTGGCAGCCTCCGTGCCGGAAAAGAACGAAGCAAGAAAACGCGGCTACAACCTCTTCCTGCCCGTTCCTTTCGCGAAATCCTGCAAGATAACCTTCGAAGGGGACTCGATAGACGAACTCAACCTCGGAGCGGACAACACCCGCGTCGGGAAATTCTACTACAACATCGAATACCGGAAGTATCCCGCCGGGACCTCTGTCCGGACCCTCGACAAGAACGCGCTCAAGGCGAATTCAGGCGCAATCGAAGCTGCCTGCAGGATGCTCGCGGAAAAGCCCTCGGAAGGGGCCGAAGGATGCCTGCCCCTGAACTGCGTACTGAAGCCCGGACGCAGCAGGACCTTCCGCCTCGGCGGGGAAAAGGCCATCCGCACCTTCTCCCTGGACATCCAGGCCGAAGACATGGCGAAGGCCCTGCGGTCCCTCGTCATTGAAATCAGTTTCGACGGCCATCGCACTGTCAGCGTTCCGGCCGGAGATTTCTTCGGCACAGGAAAAGTCATGCGCAAATTCAGCACACGGATGGCTTCATCCGACGGGCAGAACATGGAAGCATACTGGACGATGCCATTCAGGCGCTCGTGCAAACTCACGCTCAGGAACACCTCCGACGCCGACATCTCCATAGTCTCGGGTGAACTGCGCTACGGGTCCTGGAACTGGGATGGGGAATCCATGCACTTCTGCGCCAACTGGGCGGAAGAGACTTACGCGGTAGGCCCGTCCGAAGGGCAATATGACCTCGATTTCCTCTCCGTGGAAGGACGCGGCACCTATGTCGGGACCGTATTCTCGATCACCAACGGCGCGAAGAAATGGTGGGGAGAAGGGGACGAGAAAATCTACGTGGACGGGGAATCCTTCCCCTCGCATTTCGGCACCGGATCGGAGGACTACGTAGGATATGCGTGGAGCAGCGGCACCCCCTTCGAGCATCCCTTCATCGCCCAGCCCTGCGGCGAAGGAGCAGGACGCCCCGGATTCGTCAGCAACGTCCGCTGGCGCTTCCTGGACGCTATTCCGTTCAGAAAGTCTCTCGATTTCGACATGGAACTGCTGCAGGTTTCCGTTCCCGGGACAATCACCTACGGGCGTGTGAATTTCTGGTATATGACGCCAAAGAAGTGACAACATTGAGAAATGATTGCCGATTCGTTGCAACTTTCTTATACAGAATCTTCAAAAACATACAGAAACAAGTAAATCTGCACGCATTTCGTCACAGGTCCTTGTTTTTCACGCTGATGCTGGCAAGTTTTGCAGCCGTGCTCCGGACGGTCCGGGGTGCGGTTTTTTACCTTTTACCGTCATGACCCAGAAATACGCCAACATCCTCTTCGACGACGCCTTCAAGGTGGTCGTCTGCTCCCCGGAGCATGAATCACTCCTTATCAGGATCATAGAACTTCTCGTCCCGGGGAAGAGCATTTCCCGCCTTGAGTTCCGCGACAAGGAGAACCACGGCTTGTCCGTTTCGGATAAAATAACTACTTTTGACGTGTACTGCACGGGAGACACCGGAGAACAGTTCATCGTGGAGATGCAGTTCTCCCCTCAGCACAACTACGCTGACAGGATGCTCTGCTACTCGACTTACCCTATCCGAGCTCAGCTCAGCGCGAGGATAGATGAGCGGAAGCAAAATGCTACGCGTGGAGATCGGATAGACCCGATGGACTACCATCTTCTTCCCATATACGTGATCAGCATGCTGAACTTCAGCATCCCCCACGAAGGCGGGGACATACTGGAAGAAGGACTGATAAGCCGGTATGAACTATGCAGCAGGAAGACCGGGGAGTTGATGACGGGAGCGCTGCAGTTCGTTTATCTGGAGCTTGGCCGGCTGAAGTACGGGAAGGGAGAGGCCGACAAGTGCGGCACGCTGCTCGAGAGGTTCGCATACTCGCTGAAGTACATGCATGAGTTGGAGCAGAGGCCGGAGGGATTCGAGGACGAGATGCTGAGGGAGTTGTACGATGCGGCGGAGTTTGCCAACATGGACATCGCGAAACAGACGAAATACGAAACGTATATGAGAACGGAATTGGACATAATCGCCGAAAAAGCCTACGCCCGGGACGAGGGCCTCGCCGAAGGACGTGCCGAGGGACGTGCCGAAGGCGCACGCGAGGCCATGCTGGAAACAGCCCGAAGAATGCTGGCGGAGGGACTATCGGTAGAAATGGCGGCAAAGTGTACCGGCCTGTCCAGGGAGGATCTTGCCGGCCTTTAACTCGCAGCGAGCGACCGCGGTGAGTAAAACACGCGGATCCACTCACGAAAGGCCGTTCCAGAAGGCCACGGTGAGTAAAACCGGCCTTTCCACTCACGGACTGCAATCCAGGAGCTATTCGTCATGCGCCCCGCAGGGGTGGCCGGGTAAATTTGCAAATAATACGCAGATTGACGAAATTAGCAGTTGATATGTGGATTGTTTTCGCTGCGGCGGTTTTGCCGGCCCTGCTTCTTCTATACTATGTGTATAGCAAAGATTTCAACCGCGAACCCAAAAGGCTCGTGCTCAAGGGATTCTTGTATGGCGGCCTTGCCACCTTCGCTTCGACCCTGATTTCCGGGCCGCTGCTGAATATGGGCTTGTACATCAACGAGCCCTCGACCTTTTCCGAAGCCATGAAGGTCTCGTTCTTCGGCGCCGCGATTCCGGAGGAGACGGCAAAGCTTTTCATGCTCTGGCTGCTGCTTCGCAAGAGCCGTGAGTTCGACGAGCGCTATGACGGGCTCGTCTACGCTGCCGCCGTCGGGTTGGGCTTCGCCTGCCTGGAGAACCTGATGTACGTGCTGTCATCCGGAGCCGCATGGTTCTATGTCAGCGTGACAAGGGCCCTGCTGGCGGTCCCCGGACACTTCTCCTTCGCGATAGTGATGGGGTATTTCTATTCCCGCAACCACTTTGATTGGGCTTCTGTCAGGCCATGGGACCGCATCAAGGTATGGCTCTATCCTGTAATCCTCCATGGCGTCTATGACACGCTGGCTTTCTCCTCGGAGATCAGTACTGCGGTGTCGGGAATGATAACCCTGCTCCTTCTGGCGTTCTGCTATTTCCTTTTCAAGTCTACGCGAAACAAGATATTGACGGAAGCGGCGCTCAACAGGCGGGAGAGTACGCTATACTATGACCCGCGTTTCGACGACGGATCTCCGGATGAACAATAATGGACCTACTCGTCCTGCGCCTTGAAGAGGGCGTGGAAACGGGCTTCGACATCCTTTGCGAAATCCTGCCGGCCCATGCGGCGCAGGCACTTCAGCTTGTAGTCTATTGCCTGTTCGTCCAGACGGTCGATGGAGAGGACCACGTCGGCACAACGCAAGGCTTCCTTCACGTCTCCACTGTCATAAAGAACCGCCAGCAGTCTTTCGGCTGCTTTGAGGACTGCTTCTTCGCAATCCAGCTTGATATTGTCGAACCAGTCGTATTGGACAAAGCGGGGAAGAATGGGCCCCCTGGACAACATGTCTAGGAAACGAGATGATCTTTCCTTCGTAATCTTGCCGTCGGCCGAGGATAGGATTTCGCGGGCGATGGATTTCACTATGGCGAAGTCCCATTCAAGATCGGGGCCGGTTTCAAGAACCCACTTGCCGTCCACGTAGTCAATCGAGATGCCGTCGAGTTCCTTCAACAGGGTCCTCAGGTGGTTCATCGTGACTCCGCGTATGTTCTTGGCGTCGGAACTCGTTTTTTCGGGCCATATGGAAGTGGACAGTTTGACCGTGTTTATTCCCTTGCCGATTTCGGAATACAGCATGATTATGACCAGCATTTGCTTGATCTTGATTCCAAAACGCTCGGTGATGTTGTTCCCATCCCGGTCTATGACGGTAAATCCGCCGAAGAAACGGATGGTGTTGGGCGGCAGGTGCTCCTCCGTGCTCTCGAGTACCGGCTCGATGGCCTTTGCCTTGGGCCTGAGCAGGAAATACAAGACTACTGCCAGGATAAGGACCAGCGCGCTTATGCACCACGGAAGGATCCTTCTTCTTGAAATCAGCACCTGCGGCTGCGCCACCACGGGAGGAGTGTCAATGGACCAGACGGTAATCTTCGCACGTTTCGTATCTTCATCGCTGTCCCTCTCGACGGCATACATCTTCGAGTAGGCTTCGTCGTAGAAAAGATAGTACGACGAAAGGATGCTGGCCGCCCTGTCCGGCAGGTTGTTCGAAACCACCTCCGAACTGCCGTTATCCGCGTTGAACCGCCGCAGATATACATCCTGATGCCTTGAGCGGCAGAGTATGTAAAGGGCGTTGTTGTTTTCGTGTACTATAATGCCCCTGGTCGGGATATACAGGTCTGCGTCCTCTTTCGGATTCGGGAGGTTCCAAAGACGGTTGACTTCCCTCGTCTGCGGGTTGAAGGCATAGAGATCGAAGTAGAATTCCTTGCCAAGTTCCTGCCTCCCGACCACGTTGCCCACTCCTCCGAAAATCAGCATCTTGCCTTCCTTGGTGACAGAAGAGACGGTATGCATCCTCGCGGGGATATGGTCCCCGGTATAGTCTACCTGTTGCCAGTCATTGTTGTCGAAATCATAACAGAATATGCGGTCGGAATAGCTGTAGTTCCCATAGCCGCCGAAGATGTACAACTTCCGGTTTTCCGGATAAAAAGCATATGCGTGGTGGTGCAAGGCGTTGGAAAACCTTACTTTCTCCTTGCTGAGAACATTGCCGTTGCAGTCAAGGATATCCATGAAAGGCCGGGCGAAAGAGCCGTCGTTGATAAGATTATAGTAATAGATGCAATCCCTTTCACGGTCATATACGGCTTCTCCGGAATAGCCCTGGTCCAGATTTGGAGGACCGACCTGCATATGCCTTTCCGCTCCGCTGCCCGGCGAATAGGCGGTTAGCGAATCCGGGCTTACAATGAACAACTCGGATGTTTCTTCCTTGAAGCACAATCCGGCCGCGTAGTCGGCGGAAAACTCCTTGATCTTGCTCCAGTTGTGCTGGAAGCTTTTCAGCCACTGGGCGTTGGTGATGACGGCGCTCCTGTGGCCGCCTGTTTCCATCGCGAGACTGCCTTCGTATTCTCCGAGCGGCCACTCGTAACTGCGGCGGTTGTCCGTCACGCGTATGCTTTTCAGGGCCATGAGGGGAGAATCTATCACGGCCTGCTTGCTGCTGCCGAACGTTATCCTGGACGGCCCGGATTTGGGCAGGTCGGCGATGACGAGTCTGTATTTCCTTCCTGAAAGGGTCAGTTCCACCGCCTCTTCCGAAGGTATGACAGAAAGGCTGATGTGCTGCCAGCGGGCGGGCGAAAGGGACGCCTTGTTGCAGGGTATGTCGATGAGCCTCGTCTTGTCGTTGAGGCTGTTGAGGACGAAACCGGCATCTTCCTTGGTCTTTGAGATGTAACTCAGCGAGATGGCGTTGCCTCCGCGGTTGAAGACGACCACCTGTCCGAACACGTCCGGGTCGAATATTTCGAGATCGAAATCAATTGTGACGGTTCCTTTCAGGACGGGTTTCCGCTTCGGGAAGAGTTCCATGCTGGTATTGTCCGGGTCCCTTGAGAATATCAGGCCCTGGGCAAAGGACAGGGACTCCCCGGCGAGCAGGAGAAGAACAGGAAAGACGAAAAGAAGGACGTTTTTCAAAATATTGTTAAATGATCCCCCCATAATCAATAATTTACAAATATATAATAATTTTATTATTGATTACTTGTTCCTGTCGACGCATTTGTTGTATCTGTCAAAAAAGGTGTTGATGTTCACCAGTTCCACTCCGGGTATGGCCTGAAGTCTGTTGACAAGGATTGCGACATCCCCCATGGTGTCCGGCGATACCGTGCCGTCCGTCATGTAATGACCGGTCGAATTCACGTTTACCATGACCAGCGAATAGGCATCCGGGTTTGAAGGGTCCTGCGAGCAGTTCGCTATCATCTCGGCGCACTCCTGCAGGGAATGCTTCTTGCCGCTGTTGTAGTCCATGGGATAATACAGGTCGACTACGGATCCCCCGTCGAGGGTCTTTGTCTGGCCGCTCTTGACAAAGCTGCATTCGAAACGTGCGCCCACGAAGGGTATGTCTCCTATCCAAGTGCAGCGCGCACGCATGTTGTCGAACACGTTGTCATATTGACCGTGGTTGAAGTATATCACCCCGTCGCAGTCCTTAAGCTGTTCGATTATGGGTCTTGACGAATCCACCACCTTCTGCCAGGTGGTCGTGTTGATGTTCCACGTCTCGTCGAGGAAACGGTCCATTATGGCAAGGATCCTCTGCCCTTCTCCGTTCATCTCCTCTGCCGTCATCGCGCCGTATTTCCTTTTCCCCTCCGCGCTCATGCTCGCCGGGAATATGTATCCGAGCCCGGTCAGTGAACAGCCTATGGAGCACAAGGCATGCGTGTGGGTATAGAACCAGTTATGGACGGCAGGGCGGTAACGCTTGAGGCTTCCGGACATCGTGATGCTCAAGGGGAAAGTTCCGTAAAGGGGGTCTCTGTAGAACTTCATGAACTTGCCTTCTTCGAAGTAGGCGAGGTTGTCCCCGTCGCTGAGGATTATCGCGACCGAATGCTTAGGCGCGTTGTAGTCTTCCGTAGGGAACACCCTCGCATTTACGGCCTTGTCGTTGGAGAAGACCGGGCCCCTCTCGTGGGTGGACAGGTTCGTGCAGCCCCCTGGAAGGCAGTAGAGGTCGTAGGAAGAACTGAGTTTGACGTTCTTTCCTTCGCGCCCATCCCCTGTGTAAGGACCTTCGAAGGTGAAGCGGGGTGAGCAGGGTTCTATCTGGGCGAAGAATTTCTTCGTCGTTTCCACAGCGTTGCTGTCATGGTCCTCGTCCGTGCGGAGGGATATCCATCGGTGGCGTATGGCGATATCGATGTTCACTCCGTTCCTGCCGCCTCCCGAGACGATTCCGTCAAGGGCGAAACGGCTCTTGTCCTCCATCAGGAAGTCGTACACGTCGTCATAGGTCTTGCCGGCGGCGTCATAAACCATGCTGAGGTCGCCGAAAATATCCCTTTCCTGCTCGAGAACGTGGTCTGTCAGGATCACGGCCCCGAAAGATGCGGCGTAGCAGGCCGCGATGTTTGCATTGACGTTGTCCGCCTCAGTGTCCCCGGTAAGGGATGCCATGCGGACATATCCGCTCACGGCGGCCTTCTTTTTCAGCTCCGCCATCGCTCTGCGGAAGACCATCCTGTAGTCCTTGCCGGCATCGAGGACCACTGCGGCGCCGAGGTCGTCTTTCCAGACATATCCGCTCGAGTACTTGATGTATATGGAATTGCCATATGGAAGGGTGTTGAGCAGGCCCTGCATGCTGGCGGTGGCCGTCAGATAGTCGTTGCGGTGGTCGGAATCCCCGATCTGGTTGTACTTGACATAGAACAGGGTATCTATGGCTCCCTGCGGGATGACGGGGCCTTCTTCTTGGCCTGAAACCATTCGCGGAGGGACGGGAATCGACTCGTCCAGGCCGGAGCACGCCGCGCTCGCGGCGAGAAGGATGGCGAATGTCAGGTATCTTGAAAGGCGTCTCATATATGTGGTACTTTGTCGCTGTTTTTCAGATGGTAAGTGTACAGGTCGAAAAACTGACGTGCGTTGACTATTTCGATGCCGGGGTCCTCCTGAAGGTACCGGACCAGGACGGCCATGTCCTCCATTATGTCCCCCTTGGGCTCCACGTCGCCCGGGGGATTGGCACTGAATATGATCACGGAGTATCCGTCCGGGTCCTCGGCATCCTTGGGCAGCCGCTTGACCTGCTCGGCGACGTTCCTCTGGCTCTTGGGGTTTTCGGGCAGGTCCATTATCTCTCCGTCCCGGGCCCCGCAGCCGAAACGGGATGCAACCATCGGCACATCCCCGATGAAGCCGCCGGCTCCGTCCATCCAGAATGCGAAGCCCATGAAAATGACTCCGCGGCAACCTTCGATCTGCCGCACGACGGGGGCGCTATAGCGGAGCACCTTGTTCCAGTCGTTCTTGATTATGTCGTTCCGGTCCATGATCACGGTCATGGACTGGCCTTCCTTGTTCAGCAGTTCGGAGGTCAGGCGCCCGTATTTTTCCCTCGCTTCATCTCCGGTCATGAGGGACGGGAAAATGTCCCCGGCTCCCGACAGCGAGGCCACGACGCAACTGTTCGAAGCCATGTGCCTCATGTACCAGTCGTGCACTATGGGCTTGAAGCGCTTGAGACTCGGGGTCATCTGGAAATTGACGGGGAACTCGCCGTAATGCGGGCTCTTGTAGCAGTTGGTGAACTTCCCTTCGAAATAATCCAGGTTCCCTCCGTCGCTGACAAGTATCATCACGCGGTGCACGTCCTTCCTCTCATAATCGGTCGGGAAGGACCTGGTGTTGACGGAAAGGTCCGTCGACGGAGGGGGGATCCTTTCATGCGTGGACATGTTGCAGCACAGTCCGGCCGCGACGACATACAGGTCCCGGCGGGTGGACGCACGTACGTTCAGGCCCTCGTACGTGGTGGGCCCGTTGTAGCTGATCCTGATTGAAACAGGGTCTATCAGACTGAAAAACCTGTCGGTGAATTCTTCGTCGCTGCTCCTTATGGACGCCCATTGGTGATATATCGACAGATCCACGTTGTGGTTGGGGCTTCTGTTGACTGAAACGACCCCGTCGGTGTTGAAATACCCGTCCCGCAGCATCTCATAGACGTCCTGCATGGTTTTGTCCCTGGTGTCGGCGACACAGGTGTACCCTTCGAACAGGGGATCGTTTTCCTGACTTTCCGTAAGGATGAATGCTCCGTGCGCCGAGGCGTACGAAGTCGCGACCGTCAGCATGAGGTCGTCGTCCTCCGTCGTTCCGAAGTCCTTCATCAGCACATAATACTTCGTTCCGGCTTTAGGGAGCGTGGCGGCTATCATGCCGCGATAGTCGTTCCCCCAGGATTTCAATGCGTTTGCATATACCGCCAGATCCTGGCTCCAGTCCAGGTCGTTAGACATCTTTATGAAGATTGCGTCGTTCCCCTCGAACCTGTTCATAAGCCCCTGTATGCTGCTGATCGTTGCGGCAAAGGCTTTTTTCATATGGGGTTCCAAGCCCGAAATCCCGGAATACCGGATAAAATGCAGGGTGTCGATAACGGGCCCGCCGGATGGCTTTTCCGGGAGGTCCGGATTATCGGGAAGAAGCGTTTCCGTCTGGGACAGTTCCGCCCCCGCCGTCTGCTCCGCCGACCCGGGAGGCACTTCCCCCGGGTATTTGACGCAGCAGACCAGCATCAGCAATATTCCCAGTACCGGCAGTTTCTTCATTACTTCCTTTTTTTAATGCGGCAGCATCGGTATTGCATGGCGGGAGTGCGATACTTTCCCCCACTGGGCACAATCTTGTAAGAAGTCGCCTCGCAGGTGGACATGTTCGGGTTGGAACTATTGAATCTGGCGGCGGGTTTGAAGAGGATGAACTTTGTCCTTTCCTTTTCCAGGTAGTCTTCGTCCGGCTGCAGCCAGAATCCTATCCAGTCTGAAGACGACAATGTTCCCTTCGAGACCGTATATCCGCTGGGGAAGAGGCGGAGTTGCTGCGAACCGGCCTGCACCACTGCATACACCGACTGGTTGCTGAAGCCGGTAAGGGTCACTGTGTTGTTGCTGCTGACGAGGGTCCAGGAGAGAGCTTCTTCTTCGGTTGGCATCCTCCACCGGTTCTCTCCGTCCGACACCGGGACCTTTGCGCAGAGGTCTCCCTGGGTGAGGGCGCCGTGGTCCAGCCAGGCTCCGGCCGTCAGCGTTTCGCCTTTCCCCGTTTCTTCGTTGTATCTCCACACCGTGCCGCCGGAGGCCTTGACGTCGCTTCCCGGCGTCGCCGTATCCATCGCCACCGGTATGCCATACACGGCCTCGAACTGGAACAACATTCCGTAAGGCTCGGTTGGATTCGCGGAGTCGGTGTTTGAGAACCGGTATCCGTTTTCGTCTATGAGAAGGCATCCCGGACTCCATTCGAGTTCATCACCGGTGAGCTCCAGCGCAGAGACTGCTGTTTCCGCATTCCTTGTCAGGGGAGAGGAGAATGTGCCTACGTCGGGCAGTTCGAATTCCTGCGTGTCTTCGGCATTCTCGGTCAGGACCCGGATGGTGACGCCTTTGGAGAAGGTGATGCAGGGAATGGCCAGTTTGAAAACCGTCGGTGCGGCGCTCATCTCCGCGGCGACTGGAAGGTTAAGGATCAGCGTGTGGCTTCCTCCCATCAGGTTCATGGCCGTGAAGGGGTGGTTGAAGTCGGACACTCCGCAGCGCCCGGCGACTATCTCGTTGTTGTTTCCTCGGAATTCCAGAGCCTTTACTTTCTGCCCCTTTCCCTTTACGGGCACGGACAGCACGGAATAGAGGTTGCGGAATTCGAGTTCCACGGCATCTGGGGCCTGCCCTGACGCCCTGGCTACGCAGAATCCGGGGAAGTCCGGCTCCTGGACCGCCGGGAATTCGCAGACCAGCACGCCCGACGAGAAAGATGCGTCTTTCTGGTACGGGTAGAGAACGATGTAGTCGTCCCGGTCCGGGAAGGAGGCGGCGTCATCAATCCGGAAAGAGACTTCATCCTGTCCTTCAACCGTCAGGCCAACCTGGATGTTGGACCCGGCCGAGCAGAACAAGGATGCCGACCCGCCGGCGGTCCAGCGGACGGGAAGTCCGGCTTCAGCGTGGGCTGCGGCATAGAATTGCCTCACCACCGGAGGATCCACGGTGGGTTCATCGGGGGTGTCCGGTGTATCCGGATTGTCGGGGTTTTCCGGGTTTTCGCGCTCGTCAGGATTGTCCGGATTGTCCGGGGTGTCCGGGTTCTCGGGATTTTCTGGGTCTTCAGGGTTGTCCGGCGTATCGGGGTTCTCCGGGTTCTCGGGCTCGTCAGGATTGTCCGGCGTATCGGGGTTTTCCGGGTTCTCGGGATTCTCTGGGTCTTCCGGGTTGCCCGGCGTATCCGGTTCCCCTGGCTCGTCCGGATTCCCGGGTTCTTCCGGAATCTCCGTTTCCACCGGCGGCTGAGGAGCGGGCGTCGGTTCCGGTTCTTCCTGCGTACAGGCGGCGAGAAGGGCTATGACGATCAGAATGCTGAGAACGAGGTTCTTTTTCATTGTTCTTCTAGAATTCGGTGGCGGGGATGGTGTCCATGTCCGGGAAAACTGATATGCGCAGCCTTGTGGTCCCGAAAGGAACGAGCTCAAGTTCTGCGCTTTCGCCCGGGGTTATGCTTGACGGGAGGTCGGGGGAGAAATTGCCCCGGTATAATTGCCAGTTTTTCACCTCCGTCCCTTTCAGACGAAGCCTGACAGGGGTCTTTTCGATATCCCACGGAGAAGAAAAGTCATCCGTAACGACGAAGGATGCGTTTTCCTTCCCGCTCAGGGCGTAATTCCATTTGGAAGCCGGTGTCAGCAGCACCGACTTGAATTCTTCTCCTCCGTGCCGGCGGGTCGCCGTCACTTTTTCCTTCTCCTTGACCGGCAGGCAGAAGAGAAGGGGGCCCCTCTCGACGCTGACTCCGCCAAAGGGACGCTTCACCATGCGGACGGCCATGGGAAGGCTGAGAATGATGCAGTCGCCATCCTTGAACGTACGGTCAAGTTCTACGAAGGTTCCGGCCTTGCACTCTGCCCCGGAGGGCTGCCCGTTGATGGAAACAGATGCGCCTTCGCACCAGGAAGGAATGCGCAGCCAGAAGGAAAAGCGTTGTTTCCCTTTGGTGCGGACCGTGAACGTGACGGTCTCTCCGAAGGGATAATCCGTCTTCTGCTCCACACTCACCTCCTTGCCGGAAACCATTGTCTTCAGCACGGAAGGCGCGTACAACGCTGCGACAATGTCTTCACCCCGGCGCATCCACTGCCTTGAGCAGAAAAGGGGTATCATCCTCGATACGTTGCCCGTGCAGCATGCGGGGACATGGTTGATCTTGTACGCCACCCTGTCGGCTCCGCCGGTGAAAACGGCCGGGCTGGACTTGTCGGAAGCTATGACCTGGTTCGTGCTGCCGTAGTATTGGTGGCTGCGGAAATCCTTGGATACCACGCCCATCGCCGCATTGAAGCAGACCCTTTCCATCTGATCGGCCCAGCGGACATCTCCCGTGGCCTCGAGGAACCAGCCCAATGTCCACTGGAAATCGCTCACGGCGCAGGTTTCGTGGAAACCACGCGGGTTGTTGCCGTCGTGCTGTTCGTTGCCGGTGGGGACCCCGTCGGCGAGGGCATGATAAGCTATCATTTTTTCGAGCCCTTTGACGGCTGGCCCGAGATACTCTTCCTTTCCTGTCGCGCAGTAAAGTATGACAGGAATCTTGAGGGCTTCTATTGAACTTATCGAGTGACCTGCCGGGACCTTGTCTGAGGCGTAGTTCTCCAGCGAAAGGTTGCCTCCCTTCGAACAGGCTGCCTTATAGGTGGATTCAGCCTTGTCCAGGAAGAAAGCGTCTCCCGTCATCTCATACAGGCGGCAGAGGATTTCGACGTTGAGGAAATTCCTTCCGCCGAACCCTTTTTCATTCCCGCTGAAGATGACGCGGCAGCGCTCGGAATCCCTGTAGTGGCGCGCCAGGGCATCGAGGATCCTCTTGTCTGAGGTCGCGCGGTATTCTTCGAGCACGGCCCTGAAGAACACCACGTGCGGCCACATGTTCTCGATATCCGGCCCCAGATATCCGTCCGGGGCGGGGTTGGAGATGACGTCGTCTATCCATTTGCGCACCGACGCTTTCAGGGCATCGTTCCCCGTAAGGTAGGATAGCCGGAGGCTTCCGTCCGCCCAGTAGGCGGTCTGCTCATAATAGCTCCATTTGTCCCATTCTTTACCCGGGGACGGGCTTCCCCAGGCGACCTTGTCGAAAGGTTTTCCGGCCACGGCGATATGGCCACTGAGCCCGTCTGCCTGTACCTGGAGGAGCTCGCGCATCCACCCCCGGGAGACAACTTCTCCCGCCGCAGTCTCACTGAAGACCCGCCACGCGGGCTGAGCCTTCAGCGAGGCCGGCAGGAGAGCTGCCGTCAGGACTATGGTCCCGATCAGTCTTTTCATATACATGTATGATTAAGCCGGCATGGGCGGGAGTTCCCAGCCCGGACGGGGCGTACGGTTGATGAGTTCCTTGGCGAACTCGTTCGCGTCCACCTCATCGGTCCATGTCTTCTTGAACGAAGGATGTCCCTCGTTGATGACGAAGCCGTCCTTGATGCAGGTCTTGATCTTCGCCCCTTCGGGGATGTTCGTGAAGCGCATGTTCTCGCCGTCCCATTCGAGTTCCTGGTTCAGGGCCTGCAGGCGTATGGCCGCGCAGCCGAGGACGATGATCTCGTTGAGAGGACCGGATTCGGCGAAGTCGGCCATCGAGGGGACCCTCACGGAAGGATCCTCCTTGCAGGCGCGCACCCAGTCGAGATAGTGGCCGAGGGTGACCTTGCGAAGCACTTCGGGAGTGTTGGGCTTCCTGCCGGAGGCGAGGAACGGTGTTCCGCCGTAACTCGAGCAGATGAGGGTGTCCTTGCTTCCGTGGAAGATCACGCCGCTTCCGCTGGGCAGTTCCTTGCCGTCGGGAAGGTCAGCCGGACGGGGAGGCATCAGGCCGCCGTCGTACCAGATGAGTTCCAGCTCGGGCATCGCGACCTTGGGCATGTTGTCACGGGCGGGGAAGGTATAGTGGACGGTCTCGGCGCAGGGTGCGCAGTCGTTCAGCAGAAGGGTGCTTGAGCCCTGGATCTTCGTCGGATGGCCGAGGTTGAGGGCCTTTACGACAACCTGGAATAGGTGGTTGCCCATGTCTCCGAGGGCTCCGGTTCCGAAGTCCCACCAGCCGCGGAAGTTCCACGGGGTATAGAGGTGGTTGAACGGGCGCATGGGGGCCGGTCCGATGAAGTTGTCCCAGTCCATGGTGGGAGGAATCACATGCTCCTCCTCGGGACGGTTCAGGCCCTGCGGCCAAACGGGACGGTTAGTGTAGATCTCGACCTTGCGGACCTCTCCGATCTCGCCTGCCCAGATCCAGGAGCACATCCTCCTGACGCCGCCGCCGGAAGCTCCCTGGTTGCCCTGCTGGGTGGCCACCTTGTACTTGGCGGCGAGTTTCGCAAGAAGCCTGGATTCATAGACGGAATAAGCCATTGGCTTCTCGACATAGACATGCTTGCCTGCGATTATGGCGTTCGCGGCGATTATGGCATGCGTATGGTCGGCCGTGGCGACTATGACGGCGTCGGCTTCGGGGAGGAGTTCCTTGTACATGACCCTCCAGTCCTTGTAGCGCTTTGCATTGGGGTATTCCTTGAACACCCTGTCGGCATACTTCCAGTCGATGTCGCACAGGCCGATGATCTCTTCGGTCTTTGCAACCTCGCGGATGACGGTTGAGCCGCGGCCTCCGATACCTACACCGAGGACCTTGAGCTTCCTTTCAGAGCTGGCGGCAGGGGCCGCAGCCGTGGAATTCTTTTTCTTATTCTGTTCCATATTGGTCTGAATTCTAGTATGTTCCATAATGAGGTTTTACGAAGTCCGCGTTGAGAAGATAGTCTGCGCAGACCTTCAGGGAGGCGAGCAGGTCAGGCACTCCGCCTTTCTCCATCTCGACGACTATGCCCTTCGTTCCGGCTATGTCGAGATACTTGAAGATGGCGTCGAAACCCACCATCCCGCTCTCTCCGAGTTCGCGGCGGTCCTTGATGTGCAGCAGTTCGAAGCGTCCGGGGTATTTCTTGAAATATTCGACGGGGCTCATGCGGCCCATCACGGTCCAGTAGACATCCATCTCGAAGAAGACATTCTCGGGCTCGGTGTTGCGGAGGTAATAGTCATAGGGAAGGAGTTTTCCCACCCTGCGGAACTCGTGGTCGTGGTTGTGGTAGCCAAAGCGAATTCCGGCTTCCTTGCAGAGCTTGCCGATCTCGTTGAGATAACGGGCGTTGACTTTCACCTGGTTCTCGTCCTTCGCGACTCCGAGTCCGGGGCAGACGAGGTACTTCATTCCGGCTTCGATGTGCGCCGGAATGGCGTTCTTCCACCACTCGAGGGCCTTTGTGAGATCTCCGGAGGCATATTCCTCATCGGAGAGTTTCCTGTTGGAGTGGGCCGAAAGAGCCTTCAGTCCGGCAGCCTCGAGGTCGGCTTTGAGCTCGGCCGGGGTGTGGTTGTAGAACTTTCCGCCTCCGAAGGAAGCCGTCTCCACGGAAGTGTACCCCATGTCCGCAAGGGCCTTGAAGACCCTCTCATGGTTGAGGTCGTAATTGGTGGCAGGGGCGTTCAGGAGGGTCCCTACGGAATAAAGCTGGATGCAGATATCCTTCTTGACAGGCGCTGCCGCCTTGTCCTTGGGTTTTGCCTGCCCGGGCATGACGCACAGGGCGGCGACAATGATTGCAAATATCTTTTTCATCGCACGGTCTTTTTACACGGGCATTTCGGGAAGGCTCCATCCCTCACGGTAGGTATGCTTGATCAGTTCGCGGGCGAAGGCGTTGGCGTCCACCTCATCAGTCCATTTCTTCTTGAAGGAAGGATGGCCTTCGGTGATCGTGAAACCGTCTTCGATGCAGGTCTTGATCTTCGTGCCTTCGGGGATATTGGTGAATTCCATCTTTTCTCCGTCCCATTCAAGAACCTGGTTCAGGGACTGCAGGCGCACGGCGAGAACGCCGAGGACGACCATTTCGTTGAGAGGTCCGGCCACGGAGAAGTCGCCGGTCGTGGGCACCCTCTTCGCAGGATCTTCCTTGCAGGCGCGGATCCAGTCGAACTGGTGCGATACGGGGACCTTGCGCAGTACGTCCGGGGTCTTCGGGACCCTTCCGGACACGAGGAACGGGCCGTTGCCGTAGCAGCCGCAGATCAGGGTGTCCTTGGTGCCGTGGAAGATGACTCCGCCGCCGCCCATGTTGAGGTCCTTTCCGGGAGCGAGCCCTTCGGGGCGCTTCGGCAGTATGCCGCCGTCGTACCATGTCACCTCGACCTCTGGCATGGCTACCTTGGGCATGTTCTCACGGGCGGGGAAGGTGTACTTGACTATCTCGGCCTTCGGGCAGCAGTCGTTCAGGAGCAGGGTGGAAGTTCCCTGGACCTTGGTCGGGTACTTGAGGTTCAGGGCCTGGACCACGCACTGCAGAAGGTGGCAGGCCATGTCGCCCAGGGCGCCTGTGCCGAAATCCCACCAGCCGCGGAAGTTCCACGGGGTGTAGAGGTGGTTGAACGGGCGCATGGGGGCGGGTCCGATGAAGCCGTCCCAGTCCATGGTAGGAGGGATGACATGCTCTTCCTTCGGACGGTTGAGGCCCTGCGGCCATATGGGACGGTCGGTATATGCTTCCACCTTCGTGACTTCGCCGATCTCTCCGTTCCAAATCCAGGAGCACATCCTCCTGACACCGTCGCCTGATGCGCCCTGGTTGCCCATCTGGGTGGCTACCTTATATTTTGCGGCAAGCTTCGTAAGGAGCCTGGACTCGTAGATCGAGTGCGTGAGGGGTTTCTCGACATAGACGTGCTTGCCTGCCGCGATGGCGTTTGCGGCTATGATGGCGTGCGTATGGTCTGCCGTGGCCACCATGACCGCGTCCGCTTCCGGGAGAAGTTCCTTGAACATCACCCTCCAGTCCTTGTAGCGCTTCGCGTTGGGATAGCGCTCGAAGACCTTTGCCGCGTACTTCCAGTCGACATCGCACAGGCCGATGATCTCTTCGGATTCCATCCTCTTCAGATCGGTCTGTCCGCGGCCTCCTATACCTACGCCGAGGATCTTGAGTTTCCGGTCGAGGGGATACTTCCCCTTTTCCTTCATTTCTCCTACTTTGGCAAGCATGTCCGTGGGTGTCAGGGCCATTCCTGCCATTGCCGCCGTTCCCATCCTGAGGAACGATCGTCTGTTGATTTCGTTTGACATATTGGTTTTTGTTGGTTTTGGTTATTCTATTTCATCCACTTCCCTGCAGCAGCGTATCTGGCAGGCCCATCCGGCATTCGCGGAGATCTGGCCGGACGAACTGTTGTTGACTGCGAGTCGGTGTATCTTGAGGTCGGTGTCGCTGCCTGTGTCGTACCACATATAGCAGAAGTTGTTGGCCGTAGTCTGGATGTCCCCGCCCTCGTTGAGGTAGGCCGATCGGTAGATGGTAAGTTTCGACGTGACGGCGTCGTAGATGCCGTAAATAGTCTTGACTCCGGTGTTGAGGGCCGCGTCGTCGTTGTTGTAGCGGTTCCTCGGGTCGGTGGTGTCGGTGATGACCTTGTTGTGCTGGTTCTTGTCGAGATCCTTCTTGGCCCACAGCTGCATCTGGGTCCGGTCCGGAGTAGCCCAGTAGGGCTCGCCTTCGGCTACGGCCACCCGGGCGCAGGGATCATCGCCGTCCGAAGAGGGGATGTCGGCGTAGGCGCGGACTTCCTTGCGGTATTTGCCCGTGGACTCGTCCCTTACCCATACATCTACCGCCGTCTTGTCATAGGAAGCCGGATTCACCACGAGGTCCGGTACGCCGGCCTCGATGGCGACGCTGCTCTTGTACTTGAAGTAATGGCCCACTGTCCTGTCGCCCGTGGCCACGTCGGAATTGGAGAAGCAGTATCCGTCTTCCGAAGCCATCAGGTAGCCGGGCGCCCAGATGAGGTACTTCCCGAAATTGGCGGTCTTGGCGGTGTTGAAGATACCGCTGACATATGTGACAGGGCCCTTAATGAGATTATCGTCCGATGAGCCGTCGTCCGCGTTGAGGACGATGTCCAATCCTTCCTCGAAGGCCATCGCAGGGATGACCACGTCCACCGACTGCGGGGTGGTCGTAAGCGTGACCGGTTCCGGGAAGGTGTATACGATTTCCGTAGGAGCGCCCTCTTCGAAGATCGGTGTCATCGTTTCGAAATCCGTGATCGTGAAGTTCCCGGCTATGGCCTTGCCGTCCTGCCGCTTAACGGTGACGGAGGTGATGGTCTCGCCGTTTCCGGTGAAGGGGATCCTCAGGATGGTCGCGGGCCTTTTCATCGTGCATGCGGCCGTTTCCGAGCTGCCATGCACGTCGAAGGCCTTGACGAAGGCGGCCATCCCCATGTCGAGGAGAGTCGAGAGCACGCCTTCTGTCTGCGCGGCCGGTATGCTGCCCGGCCAGGCGCCAGATACGAGGGGCCCTTCTTCCTTCCAGGGGTAGATGATGACGTAGTCGTCCACGTCCTTGAGCGGCTTTTCGTTCATGCCGCGGAATTTTCCCCTGTATGTGTATTTCCCGCTGACCAGTTCCATCTTGAGATTCTCCGCCGTCGAGCTGTAGCAACTGACGCATATCCCTTCTTCCCAGGAGAAATAGTACGGGCTGGTGATATTGAACGCGTCCGGGTTGATCTGTTCCGCGGAAACCATGGCGGTAAAGGATCGGACCTCATCCGGGGTGTCGCTCCCCGGGGTGTCCGTACCTGCAGGATCGGGTCCGAGACAGGAGACCGCGAGCATGGCCGGCAGGATGAGTGCGGTTAATAGTCCAGTGTTTTTCATGTTATGGTTTTTCTGTTGTTGAAAGTGAATAGGGAAGGTCTCCGGCAGCCGGGATGAAAGCCGTCGCGGGCTCAGGGCCCATATTGAATACTACCGAAGCGCCGGAGCTCAGGTCCTCATGGCGCAGGTACAGCTTTGACCACGGCTTTCCGTCCACCGTCACGGATGACACGTAAGGAGAGTCGGACGGGTCGGCGCCGGCGGTGACGGAAAAGGTCTTGCCGGAAGGCAGGTGCACGCTGACCTTCCTGAAGAGGGGCGCTCCGGTCACGTACTGGCCGCTTCCCGGACACACGGGGTAGAAACCCATAGCCGAAAAGACATACCAGGCCGATGTCTGTCCGTTATCTTCGTCTCCGCAATATCCGTCGGGCGCGTCTGAATAGAAGCGGTCCATCACGGCCCTTACCCATTTCTGGGTCTTCCATGGCTTCCCCGCGTAATTGTATAGGTAGAGCATGTGCTGGATGGGCTGGTTGCCGTGCGCGTAGTTCCCCATGTTCATGATCTGCATCTCACGGATTTCATGTATGACCTGGTGGTAGTAGCTCTCGTCGAAGTCGGGAGGACAGTCGATGACGGAATCCAGTTTCCGCTCGAAGGCCTCCGGGCCTCCCATGAGCTCCACAAGACCCGCGATGTCGTGGAATACGGACCAGGTGTAATGCAGGGAGTTGCCTTCGGTGAAGTCGCCGCCCCACTTGAGGGGATTGAAATCGGGGCCCCAGCTTCCGTCCGCCTTGCGTCCCCTCATCAGGGACACCGAAGGGTCGAACAGATTGCGGTAGTTCATGGCGCGGGCGCGGAGGAGGGCTTTTTCTTTGGCCGGCCTCCCGAGGGCGCAGGCCACCCGGTATATGCACCAGTCGTCGTAGGCGTATTCCAGCGTCCTTGCGGCACTTTCCTTTATGTCGACGTCGCAGGGTACATAGCCCAGCTTGTCATACAGTTCGTATCCTTCCCTGCCCGAGGAGCTGCCTTCGAGGAAAGAGCCGGCCCCGGAGAGCATAGCGTCGTACATCTGCCTGCGTATCTTCTTGTCCGTCACGCCGAGCAGGATCGCTTCCGACACCACGGAGGCGGAGTTGTTGCCTATCATGCATTTGCGGTGTCCCGGGCTGGACCATTCGGGGAAGAATCCGCTTTCGCGCCAGGCGTTGAGCCATCCTTCCTGCATCTTTCCGTTGACATCCGGATAAACGAGGTTGAGCAGCGGGAAGAGGGCGCGGAAGGTGTCCCAGAACCCCGTTCCTCCGTAGAGACAACCCTTTTCGACCTTGCCGTTGTAGGGGCTGAAGTGCACCACGGTGCCGTCAGCGCTGATTTCATGGAGGGTTTGGGGGAAGAGCAAGGCCCTGTAAAGGCATGAGTAGAAGGTCCTCTTCTGTGAGTAGCTGCCGCCTTCGATCTCAATCCTGCCGAGCATCTCGTTCCACTGCTCGTGCGCGGCTTTCTCGACTGCGTCGAATCCTGCCTCCGACTCCCGCAGATTCGTCCAGGCCTGTTCTTCGCTGATGAAGGAAGATGCGACCTGAACTTCAACGGTGCGTTTTTCAGGCAGGGAAAGAGTTACGGATGCGACTGCATGGCCTTTTTTCAGTTCGGTCACCTGCACGTCGACGGGAACCGGGAAACGGACTACGAACCAGTTGCGGAAGGTTCCTTCGATCCCGCCGCTGTTCTTGACCGTGTATCCGGTCACGGCGTTGGCTTTCTTGTCGAAGCGTATCGACGATCCTCCGTCGAAGGCGTCGATCACAAGCCTTGCCTCCCCGTTCCGCGGGTAGGTGATGCGGAAGACGGCGGAGCGCGAGGTCGGAGCTATCTCCACGAAGGTGTCGTGGTCGGCGAGATAGACGCTGTAATAATAGGGAAGCGCCTTTTCGCTCTTGTGGGAGAACCAGCTGGCGCGTTCCTGCTCCCGTATTCCGGCCTTGCCCGTTACGGGCATGATACTGAAGCACCCGAAGTCGTTCATCCATGGACTTGGCTGATGGGTCTGCCTGAATCCGTTGATCTTGTTGAACTGGTAGGAATACACCCATCCGTTGCCCATCCTGCCGGTCTGGGGTGTCCAGAAGTTCATGCCCCAGGGCACAGCTATGGCAGGATAGGTGTTTCCGTTCGACAGCTCGAAGGTGGACATCGTGCCGACCAGTGGGTTGACCAGGGATGCGTAATCCCGGTCCTCCCCATTGGCGGAAAGCGCGATGCAGCAGCTTGCCAGCAGGATTGAAAGGAAAGCTTTCATTTTCTTTTCTTGAAGGTTTCGAACAGCCCGTATCCGTCAAGGTTGGCGACGAGTTTCGGGACATCTATGTCGCGGACCCCGGTGCCGGCCAGGGCGGCCATCGCGGCGGCAGTGCCCGCGGCTTCGCCGACGCTGGAGCATATGCTCTGCACCCTGTATGAACTGTGGGCGAGGCGCGAACCGCTTATTATGCGTCCCGCCGTCAGGAGGCCTTCGGTGTCCAGGGGTATGAGGGCCCTGTACGGGATGCCGTAAGGCTTGACGGCCTTCCGTATCTCGTCGGGAATCTTCCATCCCCATGCATCGATGCCGTAGCGCGCGTGGGCGATGGTGTCGTCGGGCAGGAGCCCCTGCATCAGGTGATCCACGGTGATGACATACTCACCCCTGATCCTCCGGCACTCGCGTACGCCGATCTTGGGCGCGAGATGCACCGCGAACCCGGCCTTGTTCAGGATGGTCATGAATTTCTCCGTTTGCTTGAGGACCTTGTTCTGGGCCTCGCCTAGGGCGATGGTATCAGTGGTGTCGGCGCAGTAGGTCGAAACGCCCCAGTGCAGGAAGGTGCTAGTGTTGTTGCGGCGGAATTCCTCCCTGTCCTGCTGCTGGCCCCACTGGCGGTGGTTGTCCTCCAGCACGCCGGAGCCGAACCTCTCAATGGGGAAGACTGCGTCGTTGCGCACCCTCTGGCTGATGTACATCTGGGTGCAGAGCTGGACCTTCCCGTCGGCTTCTTCAAGGCCATAGGATTCGTTGAATTCGTATTTGGATTCCGTGCCGTAGAGGACACGGCAACCGGCCGTGGCCGCCACGAGTCCCGTTCCGGTCGCGTCAATGGTGACGGGGGCCAGGAACTCCTGGATGCCGCCGTTCCGCGCGACGCGTACGCCCTTGACCAGGTTGCGGTTGCCCTTGTCCTTGACTATGGCCGCATCCACATGGGCGCCGAGGAAGAGGGAGATGTTCTCCTGCTCCGCCAGCATTCGGCGGTATTCGGCCGCGAACGAGGAGGGCAGCCACCAGTGGTTCTTGCCGTCGGAGCCGTATTCGCCGAAGGTCTCGACGCTGCGCCCGTCCAGGGGAAAATCCCTGTTGAGGTTCTGTATCAGCTGCTTGAAAAGGCCCACGCGAGGCCCTCCGCACATATATGTCACGAACATGTCCACGGGGGCGCCCCCGGCGATCTGGTCTTCTTCGAGAAGGGCCACCTTCGCCCCGTTGCGGGCCGCGGCTATGGCTGCCGAGATGCCTCCGGGACCGGCGCCGACGACAATGACGTCGAATTTGAGCGGGTCATACTTCGGACATTTGCTCTGCTTTACATCAAGTTGCGTGGCCATGGCCTCCGGGGCCACCGCCATCGCTGCGCCGACCGTCGCCGCGCTTTTAATGAAACCGCGTCTTGTAAGTCCCATGTTACTTCTTCTGGTTATATTTGTCGAACACCCCGTACGAACCGAGAGTGGCGACGAGTTTTTCCACATCAATATCCCTGAGGTTGGCCTTGGCCTTGGCGGCCATCGCGGCCGCAACGCCCGCGCCTTCTCCTATGTTGGAGCAGATGCGCTGCACGCGGTAGGAGCTGTGGGCCATGCGGGTGCCGCTGATGACGCGGCCCGCCGTGAGTATGCCTTCGTAGCCGAGGGGAATCAGGCTGCGGTAAGGCACGCCGTAGGGCTTGACCTTCGGCTTGACCTCGTGGCCGTCGACACGGGGCCACTTGTACCCCCAGCAGTCTATGCTGTAGGCTCCGTGGGCGATGGTGTCGTCGGGGAAGTTGCCGTTGATTATGTCGTCGCAGGTCATCACGTATTCGCCCTTGACCCTGCGGACTTCGCGCACGCCGAGCTTCGGGGCGAAGTGAACGGCGAATCCTGCCTCGTGGAGCTGCTTGAAGCGCTCCTTGTACTCGTTGACGCACCAGCGGTGGGCTTCCGCGATCGCGACGGGATCCCTGGTGTCGGAGACCTCGACGGTCTGGCCCCAGTGGAAGAAGATTCCGGTGGCGCGGCGCTGAAGCTCCTCGGCGGTCAGCCTGTTTGCTCCGACATATCCGTCCTCGGCTGCGCTTCCGCGGAAGCCGGCGGGGAAGATGGCGTCCTTCTTGATCCTTTCGCTGATGAACATCATGGTGCACTTCTGCACCTGGTTGCTGGCTTCGTCAAAGCCGTAGCTCTCGTTGTACTCGCTCCGGGCCTCGGATCCGTACATGCAGGTGCATCCTGCCATGGCGGCCACGACTCCGGTTCCGGTCGCGTCGATGGTCACCGCCGCCATGAGGTCCTGCAGGGCGCCTCCGCGGAAGATGCGGACACCCGTGACACGGTTGCGCACGCCTTCCTCCTTTACGTGCACTCCGATTACGGGCGTGCCGGTGATCAGGGTGATGTTCTTTTCGGCGAGCACCCTTTCGGTATTGACCTGGATGAAGGAGGAAGGGAGGTAGAATCTCCAGCCGCGGGGCTGGGTCCCGGAGTCGTAATTGTAGAGGCTGGCCCTTTCTTCAAGGGTGTCGCCGAGCTGTTTGGCAAGGCCTACGTTCGGCCCGCCGAACAGGGTGCAGACGTACATGTCGACAGGTCCGCCGCCGATGAAGTTGTCGTCTTCGACGAGGGCCACCCTGGCTCCGTTCTGTGCGGCGCGCAGTGCGGCTGGAATGCCGCCCGGGCCTGCGCCGACGACTATCACGTCGTACTTTTCAGGATCGAGGACCTTCCTTCCGTAAACTTCGGAAACGGGGGCTCCGGTGTTCTTGTCCACCTTCGCCATGAGGATCGAGGGATCCACTATCGTGGCGCCCGCGACCAGCCCTGCTCCTTTGAGAAAATCTCTTCTTTGCATTGTTTATGATTTTTGATATGTTCCTGTTATGCCGTATTCCCGCGATTTCTGTTTCAGCAGTTCCACGTCTATGTCCCTGACTCCGGTTTTCGAGAGGGCTGCCATAGCGGCGGCGGTCCCGGCCGCTTCTCCTATGTGGGAGCAGATCCTCTGCACCCTGTAGGAACTCATGGCCAGATGCGTTCCGCTGATGACGCGTCCTGCCGTTAGGATGCCTTCATATCCAAGGGGTATCAGGCTGCGGTAGGGTATGCCGTAGGGCTTGGTTTTTACCCTGTGGACCTGCTTCATGCCCCAGCAGTCGAGGCCGTAGCGGGCTTCGGCTATAGTGTCGTCCGGCCAGTTCCCGAGGATGACGTCATCCCCGGTAAGGATATACTCGCCCCTTACCCTGCGGACTTCGCGGACTCCGAGTTTCGGGGCGATGTGCACGGCCCAGCCGGCGTCGTGGATGGCCTGGTATTTGTCGCGGAACTGTTCCAGGCACCATCTCTGGGCCTCTGCGACCGCTACGGGGTCGCGTGTGTCCTCGACGTCGACTGGCTGGCCCCAGTGCCAGTAGATGCCCGTGCCGCGGGCTTCCTTTTCCTCCCTGCTCTGCTTTTCCACCCCAATCCAGCCGTCTTCGGCGCCATGGCCGTAGACTCCTTCGGGGAAAATGGCGTCTTTCTTTATCCTCTGGCTTATGAACATCTGGGTACACCGTTGCACGGGACCGCCCTTTTGCTCGTAGCCTATGGATTCTCCGAAGTCGCTCTTGGCGTCGGCCCCGTACATGCAGTCGCATCCGGCCATTTCGGCAACTACTCCGGTCCCGGTCGCATCGATAGTGACCGCCGCCAGGAGATCCTGGACGGCTCCTCCGCGGAAGATGCGCACGCCTTTTACGATGTTGCGGCTTCCTTTCTCCCGGACGAGCGCTCCGATGACGGGCGATCCGCTGAACAGCGTTATGTTCTTCTCGGCCGCGACAAGCGCGTTGTAGTACCGGCAGAAAGCGGAAGGCAGGAAGAAACGCCCTCCCTTGCGGGGAACGCCGGGGACTTCGACCGAGATGGAGTCGGTGGCGGTCAGGTCGTCCTGCATCTTGGAACTCAGTCCGCCGGGAGGCGCGCCGAAAATACTGGTCACATACATGTCGACAGGCGCTCCTCCTATGTGGTTGTCTTCTTCGACCAGGGCAACCCTTGCGCCGCTGCGGGCCGCACGCACGGCAGCCGGTATGCCCCCGGGGCCTGCGCCTACCACGACGACGTCGAAACGCCCGGGCTCAAGGACGACCGAAGGGCCGAACCCTCCCGAGGGTCTGCCCTTTGCGATCCTTTCGGCCATCAGCGGCGCAGGATTGACGACCAGCGTCCCGCCGAGCGCCGCGGCTCCTTTGAGAAACTCGCGTCTGAACATATTATTACTTGATCTTGTATTTCTTGTCTCCGGTCAGGGCTCTCAGGACACCAGGCGCGAACACCGTCATGCAACTCTTTCTTGAGGGGTGTACTCCGTCTTTGGTGAATTCTATGAACTGCTCCGTGGTAAGGTTTTCCCCGAGGGCTTTGTAATGGTGGGCGAGATCGATGAGGGTGAGGCCGTGTTTTTTGGCCAGGGACGTATATACGTCATTGTACGCCCAGATATCCGGGCGGGATTCGAGGGCCTTCTCGATGGGGAAGCCAGTGCATATCATCAGGATGATTTCGCATTCCGGGAGTTCCGATTTGATGCCTGAAATGATTTTTTCCATGTTTGAAAGGCTCTTTTCCGGGCTGATGTTGAAACGCGTCACGGCATCGTTGGTCGCGAATTCGATGATTACGGCGTCCGGCTTGCGGGCGATGACGCTGTCGGCGAGATTCTGGAGAGCCCAGGAGGAGTTCTTGCCGCTGCGGCCGCAGATGGTGCATGTCAGGCGGTCTCCGTATGAAGCGTTCAAGGTTTTGGCGACCTGCTTGACCCAGAGTCTTCCGGCCGGGTTCGAGCACACGCTGGTTCCGTAGACACAGAGGGTCTGCGTCTTGCCTTCGGCCAGGTTGGAGACGAGTTTGGTCTGCGCCTGGACTCCCCAAGCGGTCAGGATTACGGCGAGAGCCGCGGTCATCAGTTTTTTCATTATTTCCATGGTTTGTTGTTGATATTCATGTGTACGTTCGAGTACCAGTCGAAGACGCCTTTCGCGTCAAGGGCCAGCTGGATTTCCCTCACGTCTATGCCGCGTGTCGTGGTCTTGTGCCTTGCGACCAGGGCAGCTGCGCATCCCGCGGCTTCTCCTATGGTGCCGCAGATGGGCTGGACGCGGTAGGAACCCATCGCGAAATGGCTTCCGCTGATGATCCTTCCCGCGGTAAGAAGACCGTCCGTGTCGCGCGGCGTGAGGGCCCGGTAGGGGATGCCGTAAGGGCGGACCTTGGGCATGTTCTCGACTTTGAATCCCCATGTGTCTATGTTGTACCATGCGTCGGCGACGCTGTCGTCGGGGAACACCCCGTTGAAGACGTCGTCGACCTTCACCGCCGCGTCCCCCTTGATGCGCCTGGTCTCCCGAACCCCTATCCTTGGTGCGAGGAATGTCGCGAATCCCGCGTCCTGGAGTGCCTTGAGCTTAGGTTCCAGCTTCTTCAGGGCCTTGGCCTGCGCTTCGGCGAGCAGGACGCTGTCCGTCGTGTCGGGGCACTCTACGGTGGCCCCCCAGTGGAGATAAGTTCCAGTGTCCTTGTTTTCGAAATACTCGCGGGTCTGCTGGGTCGCCCATTTCTTGTCGTCGTTGTCCAGCACCCCGGTGTTGAACTCTTCCAGGGGGAAGCGCGCGTCGCGGCGTGTCCTGGAGCTGATAAACATCTGCGTGCACAGCTGGACCTTGTCGCTGCGCGTATCAGGACCTATCGATTCGCCGAAATCAGCGCGCGCATCTACTC
Organism: Bacteroidales bacterium; assembly: GCA_016281435.1. Next base: position 24,422 of record JAEEIQ010000088.1, on the reverse strand, counting down.
CATACCAGTATTCGCATCCGGCCTTCGCCGCCACGAAGCCGCTGCCGGTCGCGTCGATGGTCACCGCAGCCGTAATCTTCTGCAGGAGGCCACAGCGGTACACATAGACTCCCTGAACCTGCCGCCTGTTGCCTTTGTCGCGCACGATGACGTCCACGACGGGGGCGCCGCACATGACCTTTATGTTGGGATAGGAGGCGAGGGCTGCATTGAAGACCTGCAGGCAGGCCGACGGCATCCACCAGTGGTGTTTTCCATCCCAGGCCCATTTACCGAGGGTCTTGCTGGGGGTGCCGGAAGTCGGGAACCTCCTTTCCAGTTCCCGGATGAAGTCGAGGTATATCCCGGTGTGCGGAGCTCCGCACATGTAGGTCACGAACATGTCCGTGGTGGCTCCGCCGACTACGGCGTCTTCTTCCACGAGAATCACGCTGGCGCCTTCCCTTGCGGCTGAGATGGCCGCGGGGATGCCGGACGGGCCGGCTCCGACCACGCAGACGTCACAGTTCAGGTCCGGGAATCCGGTGTGCTTGAGGTCTAGGCTCCTGCGCTCCTTTTCCCTGCTCCCTGAGGCCAGAAGCGATTCGGGGGTGAGGGCCGTGACCGCGGCGCCTGCGCCGAGGGTCTTTATGAATTTTCTTCTGTCGAGTGCCATCTCAGTCTCCGTTTTCTTCCAGGGTCGATGTGCCGGCCGTCATCCCGGTGTATCCGGGATTCTGGTACATTCCCTTCGGGTTCTGCGAATTGTCTATCTCGTACTGCGGTATCGGAAGCAGGTATCCGCTTTCCGAGTCGAAGTAGGTCTCGAGGTTGGTGGCGGCGTTGCGGGCGGCGAGGAAGTACTCGAACATTCCGGTGCGCACGAGATCGTGCCTCCGCCAGAATTCGAAGCAGAGTTCGCAGGACCGCTCCTTCATCAGGGCCTCCATGGTCAGGGTCTCCGCAGTGTAGTCGGGCAGTTCCGGGGTGGCGGAGGCCGGTATCGGGTTGCCGGATGCGTCAAGCCCGCGGGCCCTCTGGACAACGCGGTTGATGGCGGCCAGTCCTTCGTCCGTGGCCACGCCTCCGTTGACCATCATGTCGGCCTCAGCGAACATCAGGAGAACGTCCGCGAAACGGAGGGCTATGATGTTGGTCGGGATGTTGGCTTCTTCCGTATAGTAAGGAGAAGGGTACTCGGGCAGGCCGGTCTTGGGGTCGTAACCTCCCCAGCGGTATTTGGATGCGGAGGAGTAGTTGACTATCGACTTGTTGGTGTTGTCCGAAAGGTCCGTCACGCCGCTGAGTGCGGTAGTCGAGAGGATGTGCTGGATCTTCGTGGGATGGCCGTCGGATGTCTTGTCGTAGGTGATCAGCGAGTCGCAGATGTTGTACTGGCGCCTGACGTCCTGGGTCTGCGAACGGAAATACTTCCGCATTGAAGGGACGGCGTGGAGAACCGAGTTCCCTCCCATGGAGCATTTCCTCCAGCCGCCTCCGGTCACGCCTCCGGTGGTGCTTACGCCCATGGACTTGGACCATGAGGAGCCGTACGGGGCGACGCTGCTGAACTGGATTTCCCAGATGGATTCCGCGTTGATGTTCTTGTTGGAAATCTTGAAGATGTCCCTGTAGTTGGGGAGCAGGTCCCTGTCGCTGTTGTCGATGACGTCTTTCAGGACGGTCCTCGCCTTGGTGTAAAGCTCGTCGACGGAGTCCTCTATATCCTCGTAACCTTTCACGATTCCGGTCTTCTTGGTCGAAGCCATGGTCAGGTAGACCTTTCCCAGCAGGGTCCTGACAGCCCAGTAGTTGGCATGTCCGTCCCTTTCCTCGGGTTTGAGCGTCCTGGGAAGGTATCCGTCCTGCGAGGCCCATTCGAGGTCTTCGATGATGAACTTGTAGACATCCTTGACGGGGTCGCGGCCCGTGCTGTAGTCGAAATGCTCCGTGACCTTGTCATGGATGGGGATCGCTCCGAAGAACTGCACCAGCTGGAAATGGCACCATGCGCGGAGGAACCTTGCTCCGGCCTCGCAGTAATGGCGTGTGTTGGGCCCCACTTCCTCCTCGAGGGCCTCGCAGGCGGCGATGACTCCGTTGGCATTCTCCGAAATCCTGTACATTCCGTACCAGAGACTGGCCACGCATTCGGTCGTGGAGGTGTAGTTGTGACGGTCCACTATTGAGCGTATATTCGTGGTTTCGGAAGCGTAGCAGAGTTCGTCCGTCCCGGTGGTCATGATGAAAAGGGGAGTGGAACCGGATCCGCTGTAGAGGGATATGTTGTCGCTGTATGCTCCGACAAGGGCGGCTTTCAGGCCCTTGGCGTCGGTGATTGCGTTATCCTTCGTGAAAACCGACTGGGGGTTCTCTTCCAGGAAGGAACAGGACACCGCCAGGCACAGGGCGGCGGCCGCGCAAATGATAGTTATTGTCTTTTTCATGTTTCCGGCGGATTAGAAAGTGATGTTGAAACCTCCCGAAACCGTGCGGGCGTAAGGGTATGAACCATAGTCCAGGCTGGGCATGAAGTCTCCGAACCCGCCCTGCTTGGTGTTGACCTCGGGGTCATAGCCGTAGTACCCGGTCCAGACGTGGAGATTCTTTGCGGTGACGAAGAACTTGGCGGCGGACAGGCCCAGCTTCCTCAGGAACTTCCATCCGAAGTTGTATGAGACGGTGATATGGCCCCAGCGTATGTAGGAGCCGTCTTCTATGGCCGCCGAGAGGCAGTAGTTCTCGGCTGTGAGTCCGGGAAGACGGTAGTAGCCGTCGGGGTTGCCCGCGAAGGCGACGGCGCCCGTCGCGTCATAGAGGGCCGGGATCCAGCAGTTGTCGCCGTAGCGGTTGGTCATGTTGTATGAGCCTCCGTTTTCAAGGGTCGACAGGTTGGCGTTGAAGATATTTGAACCGTAGCTGAACTGGAATCCCGTCGTGATTGTGACGTTCTTGATACCCACGGCCAGGGAAAGGCCGCCGGTGGCTTTCGGCTCACCGTTTCCGATCAGGGTCCTGTCGTCCGAGTCTATCTGGCCGTTGCCGTCTATGTCCTTGATCCTATGGTCGCCCGGACGGAGGTTGGACTTGGTCAGGGAGAACTGCTTGTAGTCATTGGGCAGGGCGTCTATCTCGGCCTGGGACTTGAAGATGCCTTCAACCTCGTAGCCGAACCACTGCCCGAGAGGCTCGCCGTTCTTGATCACGACGCAGTTGCCGGACCCGCTGAGCACGCCCGGATCGAAATACATTATCCCGCCAGGTATGTCGAGTACCTTGGAACGGTTGAACGCGATATTGAAATCGGCGTCGATGAAGAAGTTGCGTTTCTGCAGCAGACGTGAGCCGAGGGTGATCTCAAGTCCGTAGTTCATTACGGACCCGATGTTCGACCACGCCTTCCTGTAGCCGGTGTAATAAGGTACGTTCCTGTTGAGCAGGAGGTCGTCCGTTATCTTCGCATAACTGTCGACGGTCATGGAGAACTTGTTGTCCTTCATGACGAAGTCCAAGCCCGCGTCGTACTGGGTCGTGGTCTCCCACTTGAGGTCGGGATTGTCAGGGCGCTCCAGTTTGAGGCCATAGTTGATGATTTCGTTTCCGCTCATAGGAACGAAGGCTGTCGTCATCGTGGAAAGGGAGCGGTATGCCGGGATCGAGGTGTTGCCGCTCGTGCCGGCGCTCAGTCTCAGTTTCAGCTGCTCTACCTTGCGGGCCTTCTTCATCCAAGGCTCCTGGTCTATCTTCCAGGCGAAAGCTCCGGAAGGGAAGTATCCCCACTTGTGGGATGCCCCGAACCGGGAGGACCCGTCGGCGCGCATCGTCGCCGTGAACAAGTAGCGCCCCTTGAGCATGTATTCAGCCCTGCTGAGGAAGGACATCATCTGGTAGGGAGATGCACCCCTCGCCGTCGTGGGGATAATTGCCATCGTCCCCTGCCCGAGGTTGTTGGCGCCGAGTTCTTCCTTCTCGAACTGCTGGGTGGTCATCGACAGGGAGTTGTTCGTGTAGCCTTCGATCGTGAATCCTCCCATGATCTTCAGTATGTTCTTGCGGTCGAAGGTCTTGGTCCAGTAGAGCAGGTCCTCGTTGGTCCATTTGCTGCTCCAGCCCACTCCCCATGAGCCCTGGCCGCCGACTTTGTAGCCTTGCGACACGGTTGACGGGTAGTAGGTGTAGTTGGCGGTCCGTCCGAAGTTGTAGGTTCCGTTCACCCTGAGGGTCAGTTCTTTATGCAGTGCGAAGATAAGCCCCATGTTGAGGGAGCCCGAGAAGGATTCCTTTTCGCGGGTGATATGTTTCGCCTGGTAGTAGAGGTTGGAGGATATGATTTCTCCCTGCTCATCTATCTCGTCCCCGGCGTCATCGTCGTCATCGACCTTCAGGAGAGGGGATTTGCGCAGTGTCGACACCACTGTTCCGGCAGAGCCTGTAGCAAGTCCCTGGTTCTCGGAACGGGCAAAGGACATGTTCGTCAGGAGCCGGACCTTTTCCGAAATCTGGTTCTCGTAGTTCAGTCGCGCCGTGAGTTTCTCATGGCCGCTGAAGACTATGATTCCCTGCTGGTTGAAGTAGCTCGCCATGACGGAATACTTGGATGACTTGTTGCCGCCGCGGACGGAGATGCGGTAGTCCCGGACCACGGCCTGGCGGAACATGGCCCTCTGCCAGTCGGTGCTGGTAGAGTCCCTGTATGTCTCCCACTTGGACTGGTTCGAGCCCCTTTTCATCCTCCACCAGTTGGCGTCGTCGGCCGCGGAATCCCTGTAGTAGTCGTAGGCTGGATCGCCGAGCCACTGGCCACCGTCCGCCGTCGGAGCGTTGGCGAAAGTCTGGTATTCCCAGCTCCTGTACCAGTGGTTGCGCTGGTACTCTGACGCGTCCATCATGTCATAGTAGTTGGACGGAGCCTGTACGCCTACTGTGGACTGCAAAGTGACTTTCGCCTTTCCCTCGCGGCCCTTTTTCGTGGTGATGATGATGACGCCGTTCGCTCCGCGCGAGCCGTAGATGGCCGTGGAGGACGCGTCCTTCATGATCTCCATGGATTCGATGTCTCCGAGGCCGATTTCCGAGGTGTCCTCGCAGATGACGCCGTCCACGACGAAGATCGGGGTGCTGCTGGCGTTGACCGAGCTGACGCCGCGGATGCGTATGGAGAATTCGGAGCCCGGGACGCCGTCGTTCTGGGAGATATAGACGCCCGCGGCCTTTCCCTTCATCGCGTCCTCGACGGAAAGGATGACCTTGTCGTCCATTTCCTGTCCCTTGATCGTGGACACGGATCCGGTCAGGTCGCTCTTCTTGACCTCGCCGTATCCGATAACGACCACGTCGTCCAGGAGCATGACCTCATGGATCATGGAGATGTTCACAAGATGCCTGGAATCGATCTTGACCTTCTCGGTCATCAGTCCGAAGCAGGAAAACACCAGGGAGGCGTTTCCTGACTTGGCATCGATGGTGTAGTTGCCGTCTCCGTCGGTCATCGTCCCGATCTTCATGTTCTCGACCTCGACGAAGACTCCAGGCAGAGGCTCTCCGGAATCATCGGTGACCTGCCCCTTGACCGTAAAGGTTGGCTGTCCCGCCACCTTTACAGGGGCGAGGAGCATAAGGGCGGCGATGGCTCCCAATAGGGGTTTCATAGTCATATTTTATTGATTATTAGATTAGTTTGCTCAGGGTAGTAGTACATTCTGATTCTCCACATCAACTCGTCGACAGGGACGAGCTTGACCGATTTGTCCAGGGCCTCCGAACCCCAGTGGATAGGAAGTATACCCTTTTCTCCGCCGGCGTTCTTGTCCTTGATGTCAACCAGCTCGCCGTCCTGTCCGCGCTCGAATTTGGACCAGGCGTGGACGATGGTCCAGTTGAAGGTTTTCTTTTCCGTATCCGGGAGGCTGCTGTTGACGAGGCGGCATACGGACAGAGGGTCGTCGGATCCGGGGCAGTGTAGGTTGGCCCAGACCTGGAATTTTGCCGTGCAGACAGGGATGTTTATCCCGTTTTTGTCTGGAATCCAGAGGATTTTCCCGTCGCCCTTGTTGTACGGGGCGTACTGGAGGGCCATCATTCCGGAAAGGCAGTCTATTTCTTCTGCAAATATGCGGTAGGCCTGCATCGCTTCCTCGGTGAAGAGTCTCATGCAGATGAATCCGAGGACGGAAATCCCGGTCTCCTTCATCCTGATGTTCACGGTCCGGGCGAGCTTACGGAGGAGTTCCTCCCTGTTGGGCCTCTTGCATGCAAACTTGTCCGGGTAATAGTACCCTCCGCCGTATTCAATGACTCCCGTGTTCGGCTGCTGGGTGGCGACTATCTGCCTGAGCCCGTCCGGGGCGGCCATGGTCATGTTGGCCGTGCAGGTCGTGTAACTCATCGACAGGGATGAGGCGTAGGGGCTCGCCCAGTAGGACTGGTTGGAGATGAAGTTGCCCAGCATCCACTGCATGTTGTCCCCGTCGCTCATGACGAAGGAGTGGTAGATCTTCTTTTTATCCTTCCAGCGTATCTTGGACGGGTCGAAGGACCTGAATTTCGCGTTGACCACGTTTCCGTTGTCGCAGGACATCAGGAGCAGGTTCTGGCAGAAGTCGGAGACCGTGTTCACGAGGCCCCATTCGGTGCAGGGCATGATGTGATACGATTCGGGGCCGGAGTTCCATCCTATCACCGGGGAAAGGGGTTCCACCCACTCCAGGACCTCGTTGAGGAAGGGGGTTACCCCATAGCAGACCATGGAGTTGTGCGCTATGGCGAAATCCCTGTTGTTCGGAACCTTTGGGTTGAGTATGCAGATCTGGCGGTTGCTCAGCAGGCTTTTGATCTCCCTGAAATTGTCTTCTTCGGTAAGGGCCGGATCAGTAGCGTCGAAGAGGCATTTCAGGCCGAGTTTCTTCACCTTGGCCTCCTGGGCTTTTTCAACCAGCGCGGACCGGAGCAGTCCGGCCCTCGTTGTCGCTATGTTGACGGATATGGGCGAAGAGAAGTCATACAGGACGTAACCCTTTACGGCACCCTTCCCGGTGAAATACTCGAGAAGCTGCCAGACGTTCATGTATCGCGGTTGGGATTTGAGGCCCAGCCTGTCGAGCAGGTTGGTGAAATAGTTCAGATAGTTCGGATTCGAAGATTCTATCCATATCGCTTCGGTGCCGCTTCCCTCGTTGACCGTTTTTGCGGCGAGCCCGCTGATCGAGTTGGCCAGCGTGAGGTCGCGGAAGCCGGTGGCCTCGCGGCACACAATGATGGCTTCGGGTTTCTTCTGCTCCGGCCACCATGATGTCGTGGTCTTCGCCATAAGGCCGAAGCTTGAAAGGAATAGCAGCAGCGGCAGAAGCGCCTGTCCGAACTTGTTTCGCATCTTTCAGTGAGTCCTTTAAAAATCTTTCAAACACGAAAATACCCGCCTGTTTTCAATTAGTTGGTTAAGGTCTTGGTTAATCAACAAAAAAAATGATTAACCCTATTTGGCCGTTCAGGGCCCCTTGCTGTCCCATCCTTTATAATAGCATTGCGGGGAGTTCTGGAGGTTAAAGGTTCCTGTTAACGATTAATCATGGACTTAACCGGCAAAAGCGGAACGGGGGTCTATTTTCGCAAAAAAAATCGACAGGATGTCACGACCGTTGAAAGCAGCTATAATAGGGTTCGGGAGAATGGGCCGTTTCTATTTCGATGCCATTCAGGAAGATGCCGGATGGGAAGCGAAATATGTCTGTGACATCGATGCCGGGGCATTTGGAGATTTTGTTTCCAGGTATCCGGAGACCTGCTTCACTACCGACGAAAGCGTAATATTCAGTGATGCTGAAACAGATGTCGTGATCCTTACTGCCCTTGCCGATACCCGGGTGCGCCGGATCAAGTTGGCCGTGGAGGCCGGAAAGCATATAATCTCTGAAAAGCCGATAGCCGACTCGATAGCCAAAGAATGGGAAGCCGTGCGCCTTGTCGAAGGAGCCGGGATAATCTCCGCCGCGAACCTCTATCTGCGGAATTCCTGGTATCATCATCAGATAAAGGAATATATCGAATCCGGAGAAATAGGCGAACTTGCCGTAATACGTATCTGTCATCAGACCCCCGGGCTTTCTCCCGGAGAGGGGCATGAGGCCGAGGGTCCGGCTTTCCATGACTGCGGGATGCATTACGTCGACATAGCAAGATGGCTTGCCGGCAGCGAGTATAAGACCATGCGGGCACAGGGCCTCAGGATGTGGAGTTACAAGGACCCATGGTGGCTCCAGGCGCAGGGTACCTTCGAGAGCGGCGTAGTGTTCGACATAACGCAGAGCCATGCATACGGCCAGCTGGCAAAGGACCAGACTCATCTATCATACGTTGATATACTCGGGACGAAAGGAGTGGTCAGGATGCATCACGACTTCAAGACCGCCGTCGTGGAACTGCGTGGCGTGACGAAAACCGAAGTGGTGGAACGCGATCACGGGGAGAAGAATATCGGCACGATGCTCAGGAAATTCGCCGCATCGATAGAGTCCGGCCGGCCCGTGGACGGGCTGCCCCAGTTCAGGGATGCGGCCGTCGCTTCCGAGTTCGCATGGAAATGCATTGATGATGCGTGGACGCACGACATGCCGGCCATAGGCACGGCCGCGGAACTTGAGATGATCCACTACAGGCGGAGCCACATGACGGACGGTTACGGACTTATCAGAAAGAAACAATAACCAATTTTAACCTGCTGCACAAATGAAACGAGTGCTTCCCGCCGTTTCACGCGCGCGTGAAATATTCTTGTCCGGCACGTCGGCAATCCTGATAGCCTCGTGCTTTGTCCTCTTGCCGTCATCCTGCGACGCTCTGGAGCAAGATGAAGACGAAGGCTTCGTCCATGTGTCGTCCGTCAGTCTCAACATCGACGGCCGGCATGTCCTCGACCTCAGCAAGACCCTCCAGCTGGAATTTACCATCCTGCCGGAAGATGCCGTGGATAAGAGCTTCACTTGGATCAACACTGATCCGACTGTTGTATCCCTGGATGAAAACGGGCTCGTGACACCGTTGAAGGAGGGCGTCAGCATCGTCGGAATCCGTACTGTCGACAAGGGTATCAGGGGTGTGGCCATAATTTCCGTGGAAATCGCAAAGGCCACGTCGGTCGAGATTACAGAACCGGCTTACGCTTTCTCCGATCTGCTTGATCCGCCCCACAGGCTTCAGGCCGTCATCCAGCCCGACGACGGGCAGCCGAGGGGCCTGAGGTGGAGCAGCAGCGACATCTCCTGCTGCCTTGTGGACCAGGAGGGGCTCGTGACGGTCACGGGCGGCGGTTCCTCCGTCATAACCGTCGAGACCCTCGACGGGACGGACCTGAAAGCGACCTGCACTGTCACGGTCCCCGGCACCATGGTAAAAGACAGGAACTATGACTCGGGAGACGATTACTACAAGATACTGTACGATCCGATAGAAGTTGAGGTCCCCGTACTGGACGACGGCAAGGTCTGCGTCGGAACGGAGAAACGTATCTGGCTGGACCGCAATCTCGGAGCGACTGCACGGGCCTCTTCCCTGTGGGATCCCGATGCCTGCGGTTCCATGTTCCAATGGGGCCGGCCGGCCGATGGCCACGAAAAGAACATCTGGACGAAAAACAGTGGAGGAAGGCTCCTGCCTGAGCTCGTGAATCCGGTCACGACGGTCCTTGGAGCGAGCCGCAGCGAAGCAGGGCATTCCAGTTATGTCACGGTGCCCGGCTTCAAGGACCCTTTGGACGGCACCAAGACGTTCAACGACTGGACAAGGGATCTGAATTCCCTCGGCTGGGGCGGCGTGCAGATAAAGTACTCCGCCGCAAACGAGGACTACGTGTCGGCGGAGGGGATGTACGATTTCCACGCGTCCCTCGGTGATCCTTCCCAGGCGTCCAATCCCTGTCCTTACGGATACCGTGTTCCGAGCGGGGAAGAAATCCTGCAGCTTGTCATGGCCGCAGCTGACACCACGGATATCAATTTCACGGAAATCAACAGTTTCCGCCGCAACCTCTTCGAGGAAATGTTCAGCAGGATGTACCTGCCGGTCACCGGAACGCGCGACGGCAAGGCGGCCCAGATCACGAGCAACGGCATTGATACCAAGCCTACCGACGGCACCATCTTCCTCTGGAGCAACGCTTCCTATACCACCAACGCGAAAGCCTGGGTGTGCAAGATTTATTATTCCGGCAAGGAAGGGATATGGAATGCGCTGCTGTCCGTATCCAATTCCGAGAAGGCTGACGCAAGTCCGGTAAGATGCATTATAGACTGAAAGCGATGGCGAGACAATTAAGATTCGCCGCGCTGGCGGCAATGCTGCTGATGACCTGCTCAGTATTCGGGCAGAGCCAGGGCGGGACCGTGGTCATCAAGGGAACCGTCACTGACGAGACGGGCTATCCTCTGCCAGGCGCCTCCGTAATGGTCAGGGGAGCAAAGGCCGGGACGATCACCGGCAAGGACGGGACCTATTCGCTCGGAGTGCCTTCCGACGCCGAAGTCCTCGAGTTCTCCTTCCTCGGTTTCGAGAAGCAGACGGTCCGAATCAAGGGGAAGACCGTAATCGACGTGGAGATGGTCGAATCAGCGGACATGCTCGACGAGGTGATATCCATAGGCTATTTCAGCACGACAAAGTCGGACGCGACCGGGGCCGTTCAGAACATATCCCTGTCCGATGCCGAGGACAGGGTTGTCTCGTCCACGGACATGCTGCTCCAGGGCAAGGCGGCCGGACTTGAAATGACGCAGGATTCCGGCCAGCCCGGATCCGATGAGATGGACATCCATATCCGGGGCGTTTCCTCGCTGGACAACAGCAGCGCGCCGCTTATCATAGTGGATGGCGTGGAAAGCACCCTCTACAGGGTCAACCCCAAGGACATCAGGAGCGTTTCCATCCTGAAAGACGCCTCTTCCGCGGCCATATACGGCAACAGGGCGGCCGGCGGCGTCATCGTGATCGAGACCAAGCAGGGCGCGCGCGGACTGCGCCTGAGCTACTCCGGTTCCGCTTCCGTCCAGCAGGCCACCAGTTTCCCGGAGATAGAGGACGATCCGGTCAAGTACATAGACTTCGTGAACCTGGCCTGGAAGACGGCCATGGGGAACAGCACCTTCAAGAAGTACTCAGACACGGTGCGCGCCCGGTGGGCGGAAGGGGGCAGCGACCAATATACCCCTGTCAACTGGAGGGATGCCTACTTCCAGCCCGGTTTCATGCATCAGCACCACATCGGCGCCTCCGGAGGCTGGGAAAGATCCGACTTCTCTTTCTCCGCCGGATACCAGGACCAGACGGGAATCGTCTTCTCGACCAGGGCCGACAAGCTGGATTATCACGTCAAGCTGAACCTCTATTTCTTCCGCAAGAAACTCAAGGTCGGAGTCGATCTCAGCGGACTGGAGAAGAACTCCAGTGAAGCGCAGTCGTCCTCCTCGCTTATAAGCAGGTATCTCCAGAACAGGCCCATCCTGTTCATGAAGGCGGAGGAAGACGGGGAGGTGGTCTACAGTTCGGGCGCCACCGCGTTCGCCATCGACCAGCTCGGCGGAGGGACGACCAACAGGTACTCGGACCTCAGCAGCATATTCACGGTCACCTGGACCCCCTTCGATGGGATGACCGTCAAGGGAACGTACAATGCCCGGAACTCCAGCCAGCACGGCATGACCTATATCCCGAATTATGAAACGACGGGCTCCGAGGAACTCGACTCGAGCAGCGTGCACCGCTCCGGACTGTCCGACAGATCGACATGGGGATGGAACCGTACCCTGTCGCTGACGGCGAACTATGTCCGGAAGGAAGGCAAGCTCGGACTCAACGCCCTCGCCGGTTACGAGATGCGGGAAACGGGCAGCAGCTGGAACCAGACGCATGTCTATGACCTCATCAAGAATGCGCCCATCCTGGCGTACGGCAATCCCAATTCCCTGTCCACGACAGGGTCGTCCTACGAATACGCGTCCCTTTCCACGTTCGGAAGGGTGCAGCTGATTTATGACAACCGCTACATTTTCGAGTCCAACGTCCGCTATGACGGCTCCTCCCGTTTCGCGAAGGGACGCCGTTTCGGCCTGTTCCCCTCCGCCGGAATCGCCTGGAGGATAGACAAGGAAGGATTCATGAGCGATGCCAGGTGGGTGGACAACCTGAAGCTGAGGCTCTCGGCCGGAAGGCTCGGCAACGACAATATCAGCAACGCCTACGCCTATGTCGACCAGATGACCTCCGAGGCGTATTATTCCTTCGGGGGGACGCTCAAGACGGGCGTGGCGTACTACATGTTCGCGGACAAGAACACCACCTGGGAGACCGTGGACCAGGTCAACGCCGGAATCGACTTCGACTTCCTGAAGCAGTTCCGGGTTTCGGCGGACGTATTCGACAAGGAAGTAAGCAACATGCTCAGTTCCCTGTATCCCGTCATCTCGCTGGGCACCGGGACCAAAGGCGCGCCGCAGAACGTAGGCCGCATGCGCAATTACGGAGTCGAGTTCAGCGCCACATGGAACAAGACGCTGCCGAATTCGATGTACCTGCGGCTCGGAGGGCACGTCAGCTACATCCTCAACAGGATAGTAAGCCTGGGTGACAACAAGGAACAATGGCACGACACGGAAGGAAACCTCCGCTCCGTGGTCGGCAAGCCGGCCCGTTCCCGTTACGGATACAACTGCCTGGGACTCTACCAGCTGGACGACTTCACATGGCAGGACGACAGCGATCCGTCCATCCCGGACCTCGACCGCGAATATACCCTGAAGCCCGGCGTGACGGCTACGTCTCTGCACCAGAAACCGCGCCCCGGAGACCTTCTGCTGGAAGACAGGGACGGCGACAACCTCATCACTCCGAACGACATGGTCTACCTGGGCCGCAGCCGCTCCGACCTGCGTTTCTCCTTCAATGTGAATTTCGGCTGGAAGAATCTGGACTTCCAGGCCCTCTTCCAGGGCCAGGGACCTGCCACGGCTTATCTGCAGTTCTACTCGCCGTACGCGGCTACCTTCGTCGGGCAGGTTTTCACCCAGCTCGAAGACAAATACTGGACCGAGGCGACCCCTCAATACCGCTGCCTGTTCGCGGACAAGGAAAGGCTCGGGATAGTCTCGTCCCATGACATGTACAATTCGGCCTACCTCCGCCTGAAGAACGTCCAGCTCGGCTATTCCTTCCGCGGGAAATGGCTGACGGAGGCCAAGATAAAATCCCTCCGCGTGTATCTGACGGCAGAGAATCTTCTGACGTTCTCCTCTTTCCTGAAGGGCTTCGATCCTGAAAGATCGGCCTCGAATTCATCCCCGTCGTCGTATCCCATAATCAAGAGCGGCTCCGTCGGAGCATCCCTGTCATTCTGATAAAGCAAGGAAAATGAAAGCATCTGCATTATTCATATTGTCGCTGGCAGCCGGACTGACCGTTTCCTCGTGCGCCGGTTTTCTGGACAGGGATCCTGAAAGCTTCATCACCCTTGACGACATCAAGGTCGAGGAAGACCTTGTCAATGTCCTGAACGGGGCGTACAGCGCGCTTATCATAAACAAGGAACTTCCCTTGAGCCTGGATTTCATCACGGACAACGGCTACTGCAACGACCCCATCGTCGGGGAAAGCGTATACTGGCGCTTCGCCCAGACTCCTTCGGACATGTACCTCACCTTGAAAAAATGGAGTCAGGACTATGCCGGCATCCTGCGGGCAAACACGGTCATTGCCAAGGCTCCGGAGCTGCGCTACTCCAACAATTCCCACGAGGACGTCACCAACGGCGAAGCCCGGCGCGCCTGCCATATTGCCGAAGCCAAGGTCCTCCGCGCCTTCTTCTACATGGACCTGATCGATTTCTACGGCGACTGCCCGTGGCGTACAAAGCCGGAAGGACTGGAAGAAAAGAAGAGCCCGAGGGTGGACCGGAATATCATCCTTTCCAATATCCTTCTCGACCTGGACGAAGCCATCGACAAGCTGCCCCTTGTCAGGAGCGATGCCAATTACGGCCGTCTGACGCAGGGCGCCGCGCTTGCGATCAAGGCGAGGCTGTGCCTCTACAACGGCCTGTACGAGTGGTGTGCCGACGCATGCCGCGCAATCATCGCTCTCGGGCAGTATGAACTCCACCCCCTGTTTTCCCAGTTGTTCACCGAGACGTACGAAAGGAACAGCGAATACATTTTCACCCAGCAGTACATCCCCGACAAGACGGCCGAAAGCGCATCCGGCGTGTTCTGGTCGAAATTCTCCCAGTCTTCCAGGTATATGCCCTCCTACAATTTCGCTGAAGATTTCTACATGACGGACGGCCGCAAGTGGGATGATCCGGGCTCCTCCTTCTCCTGGGCCAAGCCATACGACGGCAGGGACCCGAGGCTCGAGATGAGCGTCGTGGTCGCAGCCAGCGGCAAGACCCTCGGCATAAGCCATACTGGCATGAAACTCAAGAAATTTATTGAAGAAAACCCGGAAAAGCTGCACAACAACGACGGCATGGATTTCCCTCTCATCCGTTATGCGGACGTGCTCCTCATGCTTGCGGAATCGCTGGTGGAGACCAACCATTACGACTATGACGAAGTATGCTCCCTCGTCAACAAGGTGCGGCAGCGCTCCGACGTGATGATGCCTACTATAGCGCAGGCGGAGGAAAAGTTTACCGGAGGCCCCTTGTCGCGGGAGCGCCTTCTGGAGGCGATCCGTCACGAAAGGCGCGTGGAGCTTGGCTTCGAGGGGCTTCGAATGTCAGACATCCGCCGCTGGAAGATAGGCCCGGAGACTATGACGGACTGCTATTCCCTTTTTCTCTATACCATAGAAGGGTCTACCAAGAAAACTTACAAGAAGGTGTCGATAGCCAAGCGCGAATTCGATACCGTGAAAGGTTACTTATGGCCGATTCCTGCCATCGAGGTCCAGACAAACCCGATGGAAAACAATCCCGGTTACTACGATTGATATCCCTGCCGGGTAAATTTGCAAATAATCCGCAGATTGACGAAATTAGCAGTCGATTTGCGGATTATTTCCATTTGCGCGCAATAACATGTCTTACAGCAGGGAAACATTGGTCAGGTCCACGCTCTGGAAGTTGCTCGAGAAATTCAGCTCCCAGATCGTAACCCTCGTCGTGGCAGTCATCCTCGCGCGCATCCTGATGCCGCGGGACTACGGCGTCATAGCGGTGCTGATGGTCTTCATCAGCCTGCTGAACGTCGTGGTGGACGGCGGCCTGAACAATGCCCTGATCCAGAAAAAGGGCGCGGACAACGTCGATTTCTCGACAATATTCCATTTCTGCATCGGCCTGTCGCTGCTTTTCTACCTCATGCTGTTCTTCGCTGCTCCGGCCGTAGCGTCCTTCTACGGCGACGATCTCTTCGTGCCGGTGCTGAGGGTCCTGGGCCTCAACGTCATATTCAACGCGTTCAACTCGATCCAGCGGGCATACATTGCGAAGAAGATGCTGTTCCGCAAGCTCTTCGCCGCGAGCCTCGGCGCGGCCCTCATCTCCGGGGCGGGCGGCATCGCGCTGGCCCTGAAGGGGGCCGGGGTTTGGGCGCTCGTGTTCCAGCAGGTGGCATCCCAGATGGCCGTGACCCTGATCCTCTGGTTCACCGTCCGGTGGAGGCCGGAGGCCGTGTTCAGCCGCGAGCGCTTCCGCTCCCTTTTCGACTACGGATGGAAGATATTCCTTACCAACATCATAGTCGCGGTCTACGAGAACATCCGCGGCGTTGTCATCTGGAAAGTCTGGCAGCCGGCTTCGCTGGCTTTCTTCGAAAAGGGACGCCAGCTGCCGACCATGTTCATGACCAGCATCAACAGCTCCGTCCAGTCCATCCTGATGCCTGCCTTTTCCGAGGACCAGGATGACAGGGAGCGTGTAAAGCAGATGATGCGCCGCTCGATGAAGCTGACCTGCTTTTTCGTCCTCCCCCTTCTGGCCGGACTGATGGCCACGGCGCGGCCCCTTGTGCACGTCCTTCTGACGGACAAGTGGATGGAAGCCGTGCCGTTTATCCGCATCTTCTGCCTCGGATTCATGCTGATGCCGATACAGAGCTCCAACCTGGTTGCAATCAAAGCCCTGGGCTACAGCGACATAACCCTGAAGCTCGAACTGCTGAAAAAGGCACTTGAAGCCGTCATCATGGTCGGAAGCTTCTTCATCGGACTCGAAGCCGTGGCATGGGGGATAGTGCTGCACAACCTCATCTGCCTGTTCATAAATATCCATCCCAATAAGAAACTGCTCGGCTACGGGGCCGGAGAGCAGTTCAGGGACATGGCCCCCCTGTTCCTCGCGAGCGGCCTGATGGGAGGGGCGGTCTTCCTCCTGGAGAAGCTCCCGCTTCCCGGGATTCCCATGCTCCTGCTGCAGCTTGCGGCTGGAATTGTTCTTTACATCGCCCTCTGCCGCTTATTCAAGGTGGACAGCATGGATTATTGTCTGGAATACATCAAATCACGAAAGAAATGAAAATAGTCATCAGCGGATATGGCAAGATGGGCCATATGATAGAATCGGTCCTGAAAGAAAAGGGGATTGAACTTGCCCTGGCGAGCGAGGACGTCTGCGCCGTGGATCCGGCGCTTGCCCGCGAGTGCGTCTGCATAGATTTTACGACTCCGGACGCATTCCGCAGCAACTATCCTTACCTCGCGGCGAACTTCAAGGCCGTGGTCGTCGGGACTACCGGCTGGGACGACATCCGCGCCCAGGTCGTGGACACTTTCCGCAGGGAAGGCACGCCGATGATATGGTCTTCCAACTATTCCATCGGAGTAGTCGCCGTCTTCGCCGCCCTTGAAAGGATCAGCTCCATCCTGAGGGACAAGGGGTACGAGCCCCGCATCGAAGAAACGCACCACATCCACAAGCTGGATGCGCCCAGCGGGACCGCGAAGAAGATGGCCGCCCTCGTCGAAGAAAACATGGGGAAACTCCCCGGGATAGAGTCCTTCCGCATAGGGGAAGTCCCCGGGACCCATGTCGTGAAGTTCCGTTCGAAGGTGGATGAGATCACGGTCACGCACGAGGCCTTCTCCCGCCTCGGCCTGGCAGAAGGCGCCGTCCTGGCTGCGCAGATGACCGAAGGACTCGAAGGAGTACATGAATTCAAGGATATTATACTGAAATGAAAGAATTCAAAGGATGCGGCACCGCTTTGGTGACCCCCTTCCGCGAAGGGGAAGTGGACTATGAGGCATACGCCTCCCTTATCGATCGTCAGGTGGAGGCGGGCGTGGATTTCCTGGTCGCCCTCGCTACCACCGGGGAGACTCCTGCTCTTAGCTCCGAAGAGAAGGTGGCCCTTTTGAAGCTGACCGCCGGACTTTCCGGGGGCAGGCCCGTCCTCGTCGGCTGCGGATCCAATTCCGTCGCCGGGACCCTTGCGAACATGGCCCTTCTGGACGGCCCCGAAGCTGACGGCTGGCTCGTCGTGGTCCCGTTCTACAACAAGCCCACGCAGGAAGGCATGTACCGCTATTTCAAGGCCATCGCGGAGCAAACTTCCAAGCCCGTGGTCATATACAACGTGCCCGGCCGCACCGGGGCCAACATGACGGCGGAGACCTGCCTGCGGCTCGCCCGCGAGGTCCCGAACATAGTCGCTACGAAGGAAGCCTCGGGCAAGCTGGACCAGATAAAGGCCATCCTCGAGGGTGCCCCGCAAGGGTTCACCGTCCTCAGCGGGGACGATTCCCTGACCCTGCCAGCGATGAAGCTCGGTGCCGGAGGAGTGATTTCGGTCGCCTCCAATATCGCTCCGGCGCAGGTCAGTTCGCTTGTCTCCGCCGCCCGCGAAGGCAAGTGGAAGGAAGCTGAGGAGATTGACTCTGCGCTCGCCCCGCTGTTCAAGGCCTGCTTCGTGGAGAGCAACCCCATCCCCGTGAAAGCCGGGATGGAGGCCCTCGGACTCATGACCGCCGAAGTCCGCCTGCCCCTTACCGAGGCGACCTTGGAGACGAAGAAACTGATATCATCCCTCGTGGCCGCCCTATGAAAATCCTGAGATACTCCGGAGCAGGCAATGACTTTGCCGTCATCGACGGCCGTGGTGAGGACCTCGCCCCTGCAAGGGATGCCGTGAGCTCCCTTTGCGAAGGCCTCGACGGCCTTATCATCCTCAGGGAATCGGCTGCCGCGGATTTTGCCATGGAATTCTACAATCCCGACGGCAGCTCCGGGATGATGTGCGGCAACGGAGGGCGCTGCGTCGTCGCCTTCGCCGACGACCTCGGCATAAGGCCGGCGGACGGGCGGATCTATCGTTTCGAAGCCCCTGACGGCCTCCACACAGCCGAAATACTTTCCCGAGAAGGGGCTCTGAAGACGGTCCGCCTTGCGATGCGTGATGTCAGTGGGCTCAGGGTGCTCCCCGACGGGCTTTTCCTCAACACCGGCACCCGCCATTTCGTGCTCGAAGTCCCTGACGCGGAGGCCGTGGACGTGGATGGCGAAGGCCGCAGGATACGCTGGCGGGAGGATTTCGCCCCGGAAGGGACGAACGTGAACTTCCTCTCCGTGCAGGATGACGGCAGCCTTCGCGTGCGCACGTTCGAAAAGGGAGTGGAAAGGGAGACCCTCGCCTGCGGGACCGGGGTCACGGCATCGGCGATAGCCGCGTTCTGCTTCGGCATAATGCCGTCCTCGACGGAGCTTGCGCCCGGATTCCCCGGTGCGAGGCGGCTCGTCTACCGGGTGCGCGCCAGCGGAGGAGACCTCAGCGTGGAATTCACTCCGGCTTCGCCTGCTCCCATGGTCCAGGCCCCTTGCGAAGTTCCTTCTTTCCATATCGTGGATATTTTCCTTACAGGCCCGGCGCAGATGATCCGGGAATTAAACTGAAGCTATGAAAACAAAAGCCATCATTCTGTTGTTGTCTGTCCTGACGGTATTTTCGTGTGCCCCGGAACCGGCGCCCGAAAAACCGTCCGACCATGGAGGTAACGGGTCCCAGACCCAGCCTTCGGAGACCGTGAAAACCCTTCCAATCTGGTCGTCCGGATCGCAGTACCGTATAGTGTATAACCCTGAAGAGGAAGAAAACAGGGCTTATGTCTATGCCCAGAACCTGGCGGATGCCATAGAAGGAAAGTATGAGGTGGTCCTTCCTCTGGTTGCCGCCGACGCTTCATACCGGCAGGGTGAGTGCGATATCTGCATAGGAGGGACCCCGGCGGCAAAGGAATATCTCTCCGGGGAACGGGACACCTTTGATTACACGATACAGGTCTCCGGAAAGAGCCTTGTCCTTGCCGCCGGCTGTGCATGGGCGCTCAAGAAGGCGACAGACGTTTTCCTCGCCGGATACGTGAATGCGGGGAAAGGGGTTCCGGACGATCTGAAGATCGAAGCCAACTGCCGTGGAGAGCGGCTGCTGGCCCTTGCCCCGGGAGCCAATCTGAGGATACTTGACAACAACATCTGGGCATACAACAAGGACGAGATTCCTGCCGCCTGGCAGAGTCTGGGAGACGATCCGCGCAATTCCTTCCGCAGCCGCCAGTATGCCGGGATGGTCGAAGCCCTGCTCCCGGATGTGTTCGGATGGCAGGAATACGATGCCCCGATGCAGGCCCTGGTAGAGCCGATGATCGCGGCAAAGTATGCCCAGGCGCTGCCCGGCGGTGTCCCGACCCGCATGTGCACTCCGCTGTATTACAACAAGGAAACCGTCGAGCCGCTTCTGGTCCATTACAAATCCTTCCCCGGGGAGTTCAACAACTCCAACAGCAAATCCTACTGCTCCGCGGTTTTCCGCCACAAGGCGACCGGTGTCGCTTTCATCGTCGTGAGTACGCATCTCTGGTGGATGGGAGAGTCTTCGAAACCGGGCAGCAACGCGGCGAGGACATCCCAGGCCCTCATGATAGCCAATGAAGTCGAAGACCTGCTGATAGACCATGACTGCCCGGTCTTCGTGATGGGCGACATGAACTGCAACCTGTCGTCCGATGCGATGAAGGTGTTCACCGGGCGCGGCTACAAGGACTGCGGCCAGTCTGCGACCCAGTTCAGGGACAGTTTCAAAGGCCACCATACCTGCTCGGAGAGCGACGGCTGGGCCTGGTCCCCGCAGCAGAACGACGACTGCGCCACCGCCATCGACCATATCTTCGAATTCAACTGCGGGACCATGGCGTCCGTCCTTACCCACAGGATCGTGACTGCAGGCTTTACCCTAAGCCTTACGGACCACTGCCCCCGTTACGTCGACGTGGCCCTCAAGGCGGGCGGCTCGGCCCCTTCCAATCCTTCCGCCCCGGCCGTGGAACTCTCTTCCGCGGGCACGAGGATACTTTTCATCGGCAACAGTTTCACGAAGGATGCGGTGGAGCACCTTCCCGGCATCGTTGCGGCTTCCGGGTTCAAGGACATCACCATGGCCCATCTTTTCTACGGCGGCAGGACCATACCTGTCTATAACGACTGGACCAAGGCGGACTACACCCTCTATAAGGCGGAGAGCGGGGCGGCTTCATGGACCGAGCACGGCAGCATGGTCAGCATAGCCCAGGTCGCCAAGGCCGGAAGATGGGATGTCATCACCATCCAGGAGCATACGGGAAAGGACCTCGCATGGTCCTGGACGGAGGAAGAAAAGACAGAAATCAACCAGCTGATACGCAAGCTCAAGGCGCTCCAGCCTTCCGCGCACTTCCACTATATCCTGTCCCAGGCCTATCACGACATGGACAAGATCCCAAGCGCCTCGCGCCCGTACATTACGTGGACCGACCAGGCCGGGATGTGGGCCGTGATTGCAGCACAGGGACGCAAGGTGCTGGAAGAGACGGAGGTCGAAAGCATCATCTCCACGGGATGCGCGCTGCAGAACCTGCGCACATCCGGGCTCCAGACGCCCATGGACCTTACCCGGGACGGATACCACATGGATCTGGGAACATCCCGCTACACTGCGGCCTGTACCGTCTACGGCAAACTCATCCAGCCCGTTTCCGGGAAAGGCCTCGACGACAATTCCTTCCGCATAGGGACTTCCAACTACTCATCCGGCCATTACACGTCTCCCGTCACCGACGCGAATGCGCCGGTATGCCGTAAAGCGGCCCTGTACGCCATCGAGAATCCCTTCGAGGTGACGGACATGCACGGGGAGGGCGCTACCACAGGCGGAGATATCGAGCCCTATCCGTTCACGGGCTCCGGTACGGAATCCGATCCATACCTGGTAGGGACGGCGGACGACATGACGGGAATCCCTTCAGTGCTGGCCCTCGGCGGCATCAGGCACTTCAAGATGACCTCGGACATCGATATGGCCCAGGTCGATGACTGGACTCCCGTGGTGTCGCAGGACAAGGCCTACGGCATCGATTTCGACGGGAACGGCCACGTCATCACCGCCTTCCGCTGCTCCGACAAGGAATCGGCGTCCATGTTCGGAATGATTTACGGAAGCGTCCGCAACCTCACCCTCAGGAACTGCAGCGTCAGCAACGGCAGCCAGTGCGCCCTCCTTGCGGTATATGGAGGCGATGCCAGCGGAGTATGCACCGCCACCTTGAGCGGCATCCATGCGGAGAACTGCACCGTCTCCATGACCGGAACCGCCGCTGCGCCCGTCGGCGGCCTGATTGCCAACGCTTACAAAACGACGATGACCGGATGCTCCTTCCAAGGAGAGGTCAGCACTTCCGCAGGTTCCGGCTCCATGTACATCGGCGGCCTTGTCGGGAAAGTCGCCCTTGACGGCGTCAGCCTCTCACGCTGCTGCGCCGACCTGACCCTGACGGTCAAGGGAGGCAGCCAGATAGGCGGACTTGTCGGGAGCTGCGTCACGGCATGCAGCGTCAGCATCACCGACTGCTATACCCGAGGTGAGATCAAGGGCAAAGGCAGCTACATGGGCGGCATCGTCGGCGACCTCACGTCCAATTCGAGCGTCCTGCGATGCTATAGCGCCATGAGCATGCAGGGAGTGTATAATCACGGCGGCATCGTCGGAAGGGCCTCCAATCTGCAGAATCCCAATACTGTGGGTACTTTCGACGCCCTGCTGAACATCAGCGTTGCCAAATGCATTGCCTGGAACGGATCCATCAGCACCACCGGTTCGGGCGAGCGGCCGACGGGCCATTACAGCAGCGGAGCCGTGGTCGGGTTCACCGTATACCGCAACCCCCTGTCGGACTGCATCCGCAGACCGGACATGGTCTTCAACGTGTATGAGAACGCAGCCTACAACAATCTGCAGGACAATGAGAACGTATCTCCCGAAGCACCTCTCGTGAAGCCCTCTGCAGCCACGTACCACTGCCCGTACAACGGCAAGGCCGCTTCCGCCGGGCAGACCCTCCCGCAGGTCGCCGCCGCTCTCGGCTGGCCTTCATCCGTATGGGATATGTCCACGGACTACCCGTCCCTTAGATAAGGCAGGATGCCAAAAAAATCCGGGCTCCGGTCAGACTTGAGGTGAAAGTCAGAAAAAAACGCTATCTTTAACCCCGGTTAGTTAAAAGATTCGTTTATGAAAGTTGCTGTAGTCGGTGCCACCGGCCTTGTCGGCACGAGGATGCTGCAAGTCCTCGAAGAAAGGCATTTCCCTGTTGATGAACTCATTCCGGTCGCTTCCGAAAAGTCGGTCGGAAGAAAAGTCAGTTTCAACGGGCGGGAATGGACTGTCGTTTCCGCCGCGGATGCCATAAAGGCCAGGCCCGCCGTGGCCCTCTTCAGCGCCGGGGGCGGCACTTCCGCCGACCTCGCCCCTCAGTTCGCCGCTGCGGGCATACGCGTGATAGACAACAGTTCCCAGTGGAGGATGGACCCGACGAAGAAACTCGTCGTGCCCGAAATCAACGCCGACGTCCTCACGAAGGACGACTATATCATCGCCAACCCCAACTGCTCGACCATCCAGATGGTCCTCCCCCTCGCTCCGCTGCACAAGGCCTACACCATCAAGCGTATCGTCGTTTCGACCTACCAGTCCGTGACGGGAGCCGGGTACCGCGCGATCAATCAGATGAACGCGGAGCGCGGCGGCGCCGCCTGGGGCAGCTACGATGCGAAATTCCCCCATCCCATCGACCAGAACATCCTGCCGCACATCGACGTCTTCGAGCCCAACGGCTACACGAAGGAAGAGATGAAGATGGTCAACGAGACCCGAAAGATCCTGCGTGACGACACGATACAGGTCAGCGCCACGACTGTGCGCGTGCCCGTGCAGGGCGGCCACTCCGAGTCCGTGAACCTCGAGTTTGAAAAGTCCTACGACCTGCAGGAGGCGGTCGCGCTGATGGCGGCGATGCCCGGGGTCACCATTCAGGACGATCCCGCGAACAACGTCTATCCCACGCCTCTGCATGCCTGGGGCAAGGACGACGTCTTCGTAGGCCGCATCCGCAGGGACTTCTCCGTGCCGAACGGCATGAACTTCTGGTGCGTCAGCGACAATCTCCGCAAGGGCGCGGCCACCAACGCCGTCCAGATCGCGGAAGCCCTGCTCGAGAAAGGATTCTTCGCTTCATAAGCACCGTCCCTGTTATTCTCTAATCCACATATGTACGCCGGCCATCTCTTCAGATGGCGGATACACCAGCGTGAAGTTAAGCGATTCAAGGTCTTCGTCTGTAAGGTCATATCTTGCCAGGACGTCATACTCCCTTTGTACGCGTTCATAATCGCCTTCTTTAGCCGTATCAATGTCCATGACTGTGAATGAAAGATATCCATAATCTGACCGAATTGCTTCACCAAGCCAGGAGACTAATTTTTCAGTTCCAGTTGTTAGAACTATTTTTGATTTTGGGTAGATAATTTTCCACTCGTCTAAACCATGCCGTATCCGTCTGAGTTCACTCAAAGAATCGGCAGGATAAGATAATGTCCATACGACGTAAATTGCTTTCTCACTATTATTGTGGAATGTAAGATAGCGATCCGGACCATACTCGCAAGAAGCAAGTATGAGAATAAACAACAAAGGAATTAACGTTTTCATGTTTCCTCGGGACATAGTACGTTGGGTCTTTTGTAACCGAAATTGTCAGGGTATAACAGAATCAAAAGGCGGATCCATCTCAACGTTCTGCATCTTTTCCGTTGGAGGGAAAGTTAGTGCTTGACTATTACGCATATACTCTATATCTTCGTATGTCAGGATATACTTTTGAGTATAATCATTCTCTATGTTGTCCATAAACGCAGAACCATCAATGTAGGTTCCGTAAATATATTGTTCATAATCTTTTGGGCAATAAATGTATATTGTCAGGGGACATAGATATTCGTAAGATTCTCCAAATATTCCATATGTTACATTGCTGTCCACTAAAAGTTGTGGACGATTATTATAAGGTTTAACATTTAAAACAAACTAAGTTCATCAAAACTATTTTGCTCTTTGACAATATTGTTGTTAGGTACACCAAACAGTTCTTGGAGAGGCGTAGTGTCT
>JAEEIQ010000087.1 GCA_016281435.1 Bacteroidales bacterium | reverse complement strand
TCCGAGGGCATGTCCTTCACCGAGTTCAGCTACCAGCTCATGCAGGGCTACGACTTCTACTGGCTCTGGAAACACAAGGGCTGCATCCTGCAGCTCGGCGGCTCCGACCAGTGGGGCAACATCACTACGGGCACGGAGCTCATCCGCCGCATGGACGGGGGCGAGGCGTTCGCCCTGACCTGCCCGCTCATCCGCAAGGCCGACGGCACGAAGTTCGGAAAGACGGAGAAGGGCAACATCTGGCTCGACCCTGAGCGCACCTCCCCTTACGAGTTCTACCAGTTCTGGCTGAACGTCAGCGACGAAGACGCCGAAAGGTACATAAAGATCTTCACGATGCTCGACCGCCCGACGATCGAGGGCCTCATCGAAGAGCACCGCGAGGACCCCGGCCAGCGCCGCCTGCAGAAGGTCCTCGCCCGTGAGATCACCATCATGGTCCATGGGGAAAAGGAATACGAGAACGCCCTCAAGGCCTCCCAGATCCTGTTCGGCAAGGCCACGGCGGAGGATCTCCGCAGCCTCGACGAGAAGACCTTCCTCGCCGTATTCGACGGGGTGCCCAGCTTCGAGATCAACCGCGCCGACCTGCCGCTCGGCCTGCTCGACGCCCTTGCAGTCAACACCGCCATCTTCCCATCCAAGGGAGAGGCCCGCAAGATGGTCCAGGGGAACGGCTTCTCCATCAACAAGGAAAAGCGTACGGACCCGAACGGCCAGCTCACCGAAGCCGACATCATCGACGGGAAGTATATACTCGCCCAGAAGGGCAAAAAGGACTATTACATCATAAAGATCAATGGATAAGGCACCTTCCACACGTCAGCTCAAGGTCTCGCGGGAGCTCCAGCGCGACCTGGCGGAGATTATCCGCAGCAAGGGCATGGCGGCCTTCGGCGGGGCCATGGTCACCGTCAGCGAGGTCCGGATCAGCCCCGACCTGTCCGTCGCGAAGGTCTATGTCAGCATCTTCCCTTCGGAGAAGGCGGAGGCCGTCATGGGCATCCTGAACGACAATCTGAAGACCTACCGCGGGGAACTCGGCCGCAAGGTAGCCAGCCAGCTGAGGATAGTCCCCGAACTCGTCCTCTACCTGGACACCAGTCTTGATTACGCCGCCCACATCGATGAACTGCTGAAGAAGTGAATCTCCCCTTCTTCATATCCAGGCGCTATCTTTCCGCCCGCAAGTCGCTGGGCGTCATACATCTCATCTCCGCCATCAGCGCGGCCGGGATGGCCGTGGGAACGGCGGCACTGATCCTGATCCTTTCCGTGTACAACGGCTTCGACGGCATAATCAAGGACAACCTCTCGGATCTCGACCCCGACATCCTGATACGTCCGGCCGAGGGCAAAAGTTTCATCCCGGAAGGCAAGGCCTTCGACGCGATGTACGACGATCCCGATATCGCTTCGATCAGCAGCGTTGTCTCCGAGAACGTCTTTCTCAGCTACGCCTCGCACCAGGAACTCGCTTTCGCGAAGGGCGTGGACGCCGCCTACGAGGAGGAATCCCGCATGGACCGGCACATGGTGGAAGGAGAGTTCTCGCTGCACCGCGGCGAACTGCCCCTTGCCAGCGTCGGCGCCGGACTTGCGTACCGCATGGGCATGCACCCGCGCTTCCTCAACAGGATGACCATATGGTTCCCTGACAGGGAGAGCAACATTTCCCTTTCGAACCCCGCCGCATCCCTGCAGCAGGTGGAAGTCCGCCCCGGGAGCATCTTCGCAGTCAACAACGACATCGACGGCAAGCTGGTCTTCCTGCCCATCGAGACCATGCGCAAGTTGCTCCGCTACGACCGCGAAGTCAGCTCGCTCGAGCTGCGGCTCTCCCCCGGCGCGGACGCCGCGAAAGTCCTGCGCAGGACCGCCGAAGCCTTGGGGCCCGGATTCGAAGCGCTCGACCGCTACCACCAGAATCCCGTCCTATACAAGATGATGCGCTACGAAAAGGCGGCCATTTTCCTGATCCTGCTGTTCGTGGTCATAATCATAGCATTCAACATCTTCGGCGCCCTGTCGATGCTCCTGATCGAGAAGCGTGAGGACATCGGCACCCTGCGGGCCCTCGGTGCCGACGAGAGGACCATCAGCAGGATTTTCGTCCTCGAAGGATGGCTCATCTCCCTTATCGGCCTTGCCGCCGGACTGATCCTGGGCCTGGGCCTGGCGCTGCTCCAGCAGCACTTCGGCTTCGTCAAGATGCCCGGCAACTTCCTCGTCAGCGCCTATCCCGTCATCGTCCGCGCTCCGGACATCCTGCTGACCGCAGCCGGAGTCGGGATCACGGGCTGGCTGATCGCACTTTTGTCAGTAAAATTCAACAAGATATGAAAAAGATAACTGCATTCTGCATAGCCGTCATGGCTGCCGCAGCGTCCCTGTCCGCCCAGGGCGGGATCAGCCCCGAAATGCTCTCCAGCATCAGCCGTGGCTACACCGGCACCCCTTCTGAAAAGGCTCTCCGCAATGCCCTCGCCGGCAATTCAATCTCCGTCCTCGCGGCCAACGCCGAGAACGCGGCGATGATCGACACGCATTTTTCAGACCGCGTGAAGACCGTCGGTATCACGAACCAGAAGTCCTCGGGCCGCTGCTGGCTCTTCACCGGGCTTAACGTCCTGCGTGCCAAGGCCATCGAAAAGTATGACCTCGGCAACTTCCAGTTCTCGCAGAATTATGTCTTCTTCTGGGACCAGCTCGAGAAGGCCAACCTCTTCCTGCAGGGCGTTATCGACACCAGGGCCCTTCCCTTCGACGACCGCAGGGTCGACTGGCTCTTCCAGAATCCCCTTTCCGACGGCGGCCAGTTCACCGGAGTGAGCGACCTGGTCGGCAAATACGGCCTCGTCCCGGCGTCGGCAATGCCTGAAACCTTCAGTTCCAACAACACTTCCGTCATGCGCCAGCAGCTTTCGAACCTCCTGCGGCAGGACGGGCTTGAGCTCCGCCGCATGGGCGAAGAAGCCGCCGCGCAGAAAGGCCGCATGAGGAAAGAGCCCGACTTCGAAGCGGCCAAGACAAGGATGCTGACTGAAGTTTACCACATCCTCTGCTTATGCCTCGGAGTGCCCCCGACCGAGTTCGAGTGGACCCGCTGCAACGGCAAGGGCGAGGTCGTCTCGACCGAAACCTACACCCCGAAGTCCTTCTACGACAAATATGTGGGCCGCGACCTTTCCGACGGCTACGTCATGCTGATGAACGACCCGACCCGCGAGTACGGCAAGGTATATGAGATTTCCTACGACCGCCACGTCTATGACGGAAAGAACTGGCTCTACGTCAACCTGCCCATCGAGAAGATCAAGGAAATCGCCATAGCTTCGATCAAGGGCGGCGACGCGATGTACTTCTCCTGCGACGTGGCCAAGTTCCTCGACCGCGGCAAGGGCGTTCTCGACCTCGCCAACTTCGACTACGCTTCCCTGCTCGGTGCCGCTGCCACTATGGACAAGAAGGACAGGGTCATGACCCACGCCAGCGGCTCTTCGCATGCGATGACCCTTATCGCCGTGGACATCAAGGACGGCAAGAGCGTCAAGTGGATGGTCGAGAACAGCTGGGGCCCCGACAACGGCTACAAGGGCTGCCTCGTCATGACTGACGAATGGTTCGACGAGTACATGTTCCGTCTCGTGGCCGAGAAGAAATACATCCCCGCTGATGTCCAGGCCATGCTGAACCAGCGCCCCGTCGTCCTCCCGCCCTGGGACCCTATGTTCGCCCCCGAAGACTGACCCTGCGAGCGGACAAAAAGGGCGTACGCGCGAAAGGAAGGTTCGGGCGTGAGAAGGCGCGGGCGTGGGGTGCCGGAAGCATTTCCGGCAACTGCAATTATATTGGAAAGTTTCAAAAAAAGTTTCAAATTTGCATCCAGTATGAAACTTTTTCTCATTGACGGCCACGCGCTGATCTTCAAGATGTACTACGCGTTCCTAGGACGCCCCATGATAAACGGCAAGGGCGTAGATACTTCGATTCTCTTCGGCTTCACGAAGTACCTGCTGGAGATGATTTCGAGGGAGAAGCCCACGCACCTGGCGGTTTCGTTCGATCCTCCCGGAGGAACCTTCCGCAACCGCATGTACCCGGAATACAAGGCCAACCGCGGAGAGACCCCGCAACTGGTCATAGATGCCCTCGAGCCGCTGACATCCATCTGCAGGGCCCTGCGGATTCCGGTGCTGATGATCCCGGACTACGAAGCGGACGACGTGATAGGCTCGATGGCGAAAAGATCAGCCAGGGAAGGGTTCGACGTGTATATGGTCACTCCGGACAAGGACTACGGCCAACTCGTCGAAGACCATATCATACAATACCGTCCGGGCAAGAACGGCTCCGACAACGAGATGCTCGGCCCCGCAGAGGTCTGCGCGAAATGGAATATCTCACGTCCCTCCCAGGTCATCGACATACTCGCAATCTGCGGCGACTCCTCGGACAATGTCCCCGGGGTCAACGGCGTGGGGCCGGTCGGCGCTGCGAAACTTCTTGCAAAGTACGGTGACATAGACGGCATCTACGCCCATCTTGACGAGCTCACCCCGCGCCAGAAAGCCCAGTTCGAAGAAGCTTCCGGCCATATTGCGCTGAGCCGCGAGCTCGTCACGATCAAGACCGACATCCCGCTGGAGACAACGGCTGACGACATGGTCCTGAAAGCCGGATGGAACCCGGATGTGGAAGCCCTATTCTCCCTCTATGAGTTCCGCTCCCTGAAACGGCTCCTCGGAGACATGCCGGCTGCGGCAGCCCGTGAGGGGGCCGCCCCTGCCAAACCCGTCTCCGACGCGGCAGCCGTCCCAGGCGCAGAGTCTGCTGCCCAGGCAGCAAGAACCGCCGCCCCCGCACACAGGACCGTCTCCCCCGGCGAGCTTGCAGCAGCCGCGCAAAGCAGCAAGACACTCGCTCTTCTCCTTGAAGACGGCATCCTCACCGCCGCGGCCGGGACGCCGGAAGGGACCGTAACGGCCGCCGGACCGGCTGAAAATTTCAGGGACCTCCTGTCGGATCCTTCGATAGAAAAATACGGCCACGCCCTGAAAAAGCAGATGAACACCCTGTCCGCCCTCGGCCTGAAACTCGAAGGGCGGCTCTGGGACATTGAGATAATGCACTACCTGCTCAATCCGGAACGCAGCCATGCTCTCGGGAACCTTGCTGAAACCTACCTCGGCGTCAGCCTCGAGCCGGAACAGGAAAAGCCGGCCACGACAGGATCGCTTTTCGGGGATGAGTCGGACGAAAGCGCGCCCCAAAAGGATTATGCCCTGACGGCGGCTGTCCTTCTCAGCCTCGGCAAGATGGTGCGCGGGGAGATGGAAACGGCCGGCCTGGCGGACCTGTACACAAGGATTGAAGAGCCGCTCATCGGCGTACTCTCGCGCATGGAAACTGCCGGAGTGAAGGTCGATGTGGCTTCCCTGCAGGAGTTTGCGGCTTCTTTGCGCCGCAGGATGCTGGAGAAGGAAGCCGAAGTACGGGACATCGCCGGGGATCCGAACCTCAACGTCGGCTCGCCCAAGCAGATAGGCGAACTCCTCTTCGAGAAGATGAATCTCGATCCGAAGGAAAAAAAGAGCGCCCGCGGCAGCTGGCCCACGGATGAAGAGACGCTGCTGGGCCTGGCCGACAAGAGCCCGGTCATCGACGCCATCCTGGACTACCGTGGCACGAGGAAACTCCTTTCCACCTACATCGAGCCGTTCCCGGGCTACATCTCTCCCGCCGACGGCCGTGTCCATACCACGTTCAACCAGGCCCTGACCAGCACCGGGCGGCTGTCCTCGTCGAATCCCAACCTCCAGAACATCCCGATCCGCACCGAAGAAGGCCGCGAAATCCGCAAGGCCTTCGTCCCCGGCAGCCCGGACGCTGTCATGATGTCCGCCGACTATTCCCAGATCGAACTGAGGATTATGGCCCATCTCAGCTGCGACCAGCACCTCGTTTCCGCATTCCGCGAAGGCATCGACGTGCACGCCGCGACGGCTTCGAAGATCTTCGGGGTGCCTGTCGGGGAAGTCACCGCGGACCAGCGCCGCGTAGCCAAGACGGCCAATTTCGGCATCATGTACGGCATCTCGTCCTTCGGCCTTGCACAGCGTCTGCGCTGTTCCCGCGCCGAGGCCAAGAAGATCATAGACGACTACTTCGCCTCCTTCCCCTCGATCAAATTCTTCATTGCCGACACCCTCGCCTCGGCGCGGGAGACCGGCTACGTCGAGACCATATTCGGAAGGCGGCGCTACATCCCCGACGTCAATTCCCACAATGGCAACGTCCGCGCCCTCGCCGAGCGCAATGCCGTGAACGCCCCGATCCAGGGCAGCTCCGCCGACATTTTAAAGCTCGCCATGATCGGCGTGGACAGGCGCCTGCGGCAGGAGGCCCTCAGGACCCGCCTTGTCCTCCAGATCCACGACGAACTGCTGCTCGAGGTGCCTTCCGCAGAGATTGAAAAGGTCCGGGACATCGTGGTCTCCGAGATGGAAAACGTCGTCAAACTGTCCGTTCCCCTTACAGTAGAGTGCAATTATGGAAAAACCTGGCTCGAAGCCCATTGACGAACTGGTACGCCTCGCGATGATAGGCGACGGCGCGGCGTTCACGTCGCTCTGGGACACCCACATCGAAGGCCTGCGCACGTACATCAGGGGCATCATCAAGTCCCTGGACGATTTCTACGTGGACGATATCTGCTCCCGGAGTTTCGAGAAGGCCTTCCGGCAGATAAGTTCGTACGACCCGTCGATCAGCCAGTTCTCCACCTGGCTGAAAAGGATCGCCCGCAACACGGCCCTGGACACCGTGGAGCAGATAAACCGCGACCAGAAGAAATACCAGCTTGTCTATCTGGACGACGACGCGCACCCTTCGGCTGTGGCCGAAGCGCTTCCGGACAAGATCGACACGCCCCTGGACTTCATCATCCGGACCGAGGACGAGGAGCAGAGCCAGAAGTACATAGACGCCCTCCCCGAACTCTACCGGGAGGTCGCCCGCAAGCGCCTGCTGGACAACCTGCAATACAAGGAAATAGCCGAGGAGCTCGGCATGGAACTCAACACGGTCCGCACCCGCATCCGCCGCGCCAAGGCCCTGATAGATGAAATGAAGGAAAATGCAGATAACTGAGCACTACTTCGCACGCATGTGCGAACTATATAAGGAATGGAACGCGAAGATCAACGTCGTCTCGCGCAAGGACATCGACAACCTCTGGGAGCATCACATCCTGCACTCCCTGGCCATTGCGATGTACCTTGAAGAGTGCTTGCCCGGCGAGTTTGCCCGCTGGCAGGAAGGAGGGGTGAAGGTGCTCGACCTCGGTACGGGCGGGGGCTTTCCCGGGATTCCGCTTGCGAGCGTGTTCCCGAAGACGGAATTCGTGCTCTGCGATTCGATAGGGAAAAAGATCAAGGTCGCTTCCGGAGTGGCCGAAGAACTGGGCCTGGGCAATGTCCGCTGCGTCAATGCGCGGGCGGAAAGCCTTCCGGACACCTTCGACTGGGTGGTTTCAAGGGCCGTCGCCGATCTGTCGGACCTTTACTCCTGGGTCAAGGGCAAATACCGCTCGGGACTGCTCTGCCTGAAAGGCGGGGACATCAATGAAGAAATCAGCCGCTTCCAGGGACGATACAAACTACCCGTCAGCACCTGGAAGATCTCGGACAAAATCGAGTCCCCCTGGTTTGACGGAAAATTTGTCGTGAAAGTCGAAAAGTGAGTGGTACTTTTCCGGTATTCCGTTGTCATATTGATGTAAACTGAATGACAATGGAACAGAAGCTAAAATTCGTTGCGCGGCATTTCGCATCCGGGTCCCTCGATCCGGAAAGAGCTTGGCGCAGGTTCATTGAAAGGACGGGACTCGCTGAAACACGCAGAAATAACGGCCTTTATATTGCTGCCGCGGCCATTGCGGCGCTGGTTATCACCGTCGGGACATTCTTTTACTTGAACCGAGACAGGACGGAATACATCCTTGCAGACAGCGCCAGGACCGTGGTCCTTCCCGACGGCTCGAAGATAGATCTCTCTCCCGAAGCGAGCCTTTCGTTCAAGAGCAGGGGGTTCCGCAGGCAGAGGAAGATCGCTCTGACAGGAAAGGCGTTCTGCCAGATAGCCGGCGCAAACGGCATCCCTTTCGATGTAGAATTCGGGTATGGCCTCGTGCGGGTGCTCGGGACGAGTTTTTTCATTAATGTCACGGACTCCCTTGCCAGCATAGATGTATTTTCCGGCAGGGTCCTGCTCGGGCGCACCGCGGATGCACCGGATGCGATGGAACTCACCGGGGGCATGCATGCCGAACTCAGCCGTGAGGCCAAAGTGTTCCGTTTTGAAGACGCCCCGCTGGAAGATGTCCTCTCGGAGATAGGAGCCTGGTTCGGTATTTCACTTAAAGCGCCGGAGAGCGGCAGGCGGCTGACCGGTGAATTCGAAGCGACCTCCCCCGACGAAATCCTGTCCCTGATAGAGAGCGCCCTTGACATAAAGATCGAGCGATGAGACTGCCTTCTATTATTTTGTTTCTGGCCCTGGCAGTCCAGCAGCCGGACCTTCTCCAGTCTCTCGGAAAGATCAGCCGGGAGCATGGACTGAGGCTGGTTTATGACGGAGCAATAACCCAAACTCTTGCTTCGCCGTCTCCTGCCGTACCGGCCGTGTCGCTCGAAGGGCAGCTGGATGCCGTCCTCGAAGGAAGCGGACTCGGATGGACACGCATAGGGAAATATATAATTCTCCGAAAGCATGATTCTACGAATGAAGATCAGGATGCCCTCCTGGCACGAAAGATCCCTAATCTGCTGAATCCGTCGAAGATTGTCTCGAGGCGCGACGCCGGGGCGGGATCGACCTTTGCAGGATCGCTGGAAGTGCCACAAACAATGATCCGTAACACTCCGGTCCTTTTCGGTGAATCTGATGTCCTGAAGACCCTGCAGCTGATGCCCGGAGTCAACCCCGGGATGGAAGGATTCACCGGCATATTTGTCCGCGGCGGCGGGGCCGACGAGAATCTTTTCCTGCTTGACGGAGTGCCGATGTACAATGTAAACCACGCCCTGGGCCTGTTTTCAGCCTTCACTCCGGAGGCGGTAAGGAAAGTGACAATGTACAAGGGAGCTTTCCCGGCAAGATACGGGGGACGGGTCTCAAGCATAATCGACGTGAGGACCTCGGAAGGGAACGGAGACCGCCTGCGCGGAAGCATAAGCGCGGGACTGCTGGCAGAAAAGCTCTATCTCGAAGGTCCGCTCTTCGACGGAGGCACGAGTTTCTCCCTGAGCGCCAGGGGCATGCATACACTTCTGCTGGACAAGCCCATAAGGTGGCTCGGAAGTCCCTTGAACTACAGCTTCTACGACCTCGGAGGAAAGATTACGCACCGCTTTGGCACGGATGACCGCCTCACCGCAAGCCTGTACCATGGACGGGATCTCTTCAATTATGACAAGACTACCACCCGGACAGGGACATACGACGGAGAAACGTACGAAAGCACTGACAGGCTGCGGATGGACATACGCTACGGGAACACCGTGGCCGCAGTCAGGTGGAACCATATCGCCACGGAGACCCTCCGGTGGGAGGCCTGCCTCTACGGCAGTTCTTACGACATGGCCCTGGACAACCTTTCGCAGGGATACCTCAAGAGAGGCGAAACCGAGGAATCCTATTCGACACCTTTCCGACAGGGTACCGGAATACTCGATGCAGGAGCAAGGATCGATTTCGACTGGACACCGGTGGAGAATCATCTTCTGACCTTCGGCGCTGACGCCGTGCTGCACCGCTACAATCCTCAGATAACCTCATCCACCCCGGACAGGGTCATAGGAAGGGAAATCTCCCTGTATGCGGACGATGACATCCTTGCGGGAGGACATTTTACCCTCAATGCGGGCTTCAGGGCTACCCTGTTCGATGTTCAGGGACGCCGCTACCTGTCAATGCAGCCCCGGGTTTCCGGACGATACGCCTTTGACGGCAGCTGGTCCGCAAAAGCGGCTTACGCCCGGATGACACAGTATGTCCATCTCCTGACAACGGGCTCCCTAAGCATGCCTACGGACCTGTGGGTACCGATCACAAAAGACATACGGCCCGAAACTTCGGACATTTTTTCTGCAGGTGCTTTCCATACCGGACTTCAAGGATGGGAATTCTCAGTGGAAGGATGGTGGAAACGGATGGACGGAGTCATAGAGTACAGGGATATCCCCCAGGCCCTCGCCGAGCCGGATTCCTGGCAGTACAACGTCGCATCCGGGAAAGGCCGTTCATGGGGAGCGGAACTGCATGCGCGGAAAAGCGCCGGCAGGACAACCGGATCCCTTTCATACACCCTTTCATGGAGCGAGCGGGTCTTTCCTGACGGGAGCGTGAACGACGGGCGCTGGTTCCCGTTCAAATACGACCGCAGGCACAACTTCAACGTCAACATCAGCCACCGTTTCAGCGAGAAGGTGGAACTCAGCGCCCTGTGGATCATCATGTCAGGTGCATGGTTCACCGTTCCGGAGTATCAGTCCTTCCTGATTTCCCCTGATTCCGGGAATGAATACGGCTATAACGCATGGACCAGCATGGAGTACATCGGCTCGATCAACAATTACCGCCTCCCGCCGACACACCGCCTGGACGTAGGCGTAAGCTTCCATAAACAGAAAAAGAGAGGGGAACGGACCTGGACGCTGGGTGTTTACAACCTATATGACGCCATGAATCCCAACCTTGTGTGGTTTTGGAGCGATCCGGGCAACCCGGATCCGGAAAAGCGCAGGCCGGCCCTGAAAATCATCACTTTCTTCACCGTGATGCCGAATTTCAGCTACACTTTCAACTTCTGAACGAAATGAAAAAGATACTCACCTGTTTCATATTCCTGCCGCTGGTCCTTGCCTGCGAAAGAACCGTGAATCTGCCCGGAGACCCCTCTGAAAGGATACTTACCCTCAATTCAATCATCTGCACAGGGGACAGCCTGCACACGGCTTTCGTTGCATGGAGCTCGTTTGACAACTGTTATATGATTGAGGACGCCAGCCTCCGCTGCTATGTCAACGGTATCCTGCAGTCAGAGACATCCGATCTCACAGGGCACGAAGCACCGCAGTCGATACGTTTCAAGTGCCGCGCCAGGCCCGGCGACATGGTGCGGCTCGAACTGGAGACGCCGGACGGAAACCTCGCCGCCGCGGAAGTACAGGCCCCGCTCCCCGCCGTGATCTCCAGTGTGGATACTGCTTTAGTCACCATGCTCCGGCAGACAGACAGATATCCGCAGACATGCAGACAGTTTCTGGCGACCATGGAAGACCGGACAGGAGAAGATAATTTTTACCGGGTCCAGATTTTCTCGGAAGCGGCACTGGTCCTTGCCGTGAAGGGAGAATACGAACGGCATGAGCCGGGTGACACGCTCGCTTACTACGGAAGGAAGGAACTTGCGGTCATAAATACATTGGAGCCGTCGCTGAACAACGGGATAAGGATTCCCAGGGAGGATGACAGAACAACCGTTTACGAGCCGGATTATTTTGAGAATGCCTTCAATATCTTCCGCGATTCCCGCTTCAGCGGATCGGCATACACCTTGAACCTGGCTTGCGAAGACCGCTTTTACAACCGGTCAGGGGGATACATGGGCGGTTCATCATATATTTGCAGGGCGAGGGCAATCGTACGGCTGAACACCATGGATAAGGACGCATACTCCTACCTCAACGCCGTCCAGTACTATAGCTCGACCCTGACCGAATTCTCCGTAGATGCCCCCTTGATTTTCAAGCAGAACGTCTCAGGCGGTGCCGGATTCGTCACTGTAATGAGTTCGTTTGACTACATAATCGACCTTCCGGACATGCAGCTATGAGACAGGAAGAAATGCACAGGCTCTACAGGAGCCTATACAGACAGTTATGCCTATATGCACTGCATTATCTCGGCAACTTGTCAGACGCCGAAGATGCTGTCCAGGATAGTTTTCTCCGGTTCTGGGAATCCGTCTCGTCAGGATCATCCATAATGGCGCCCCGCCCATGGATGTACACAGCGGTAAGGAATGACTGCATCAACCGTCTGAAAAAAGCAGGCCGAAACACTCTTGAGCCCCTTGATCCTGACGGGGTGATAAGCGATGAAGAGGCGAGGGACCGCTCCGCAGGAGAGGCCGCCCTCTGGACCGGGATCGAGGCTCTGCCACCTGTCCGTCGCAAGGTCCTGCTGATGGCGAAACGCGACGGCCTGACGATAAAAGAGATCGCCGAAGACCTCGGGATCGCCGAGCAGACCGTAAAGAACCATCTGTCCCGCGCCATGGCCTCGCTGCGCGGCAGCCTTGACGCCTCCCAGTTCCGCTTCGTCCTGCTGTTCTTTGCCTGACCAGTCAGAAAACCAGGACTATAACACAACCCTTATATGCATTCGGTCGCCGCTTGTCGGAGGCATCATTACTCGTGGTATGTAACACGACAAAAAAATACTTGTTTTCGAGTGGTACTTTTTCAATGGTTCGTTGTCTCATATGTGATACAACGATATACAACGAATTATTTATGAAAAAAGCACTAACTTTAACGGCCCTTTTGACGGCCGCGCTCATGGTTTCATGTAGCAAACAAATCAATCCGGATGCTCCAATCTCGTCCTACGAAGAACTGTTAACAATTGACGAACAAACGGCGATGAGGAATTTCGCAGCAATCCTTTCAAAAGCTGTTTCTTCAGACAAGGAACTCAGAGTCTTTCTGAAGCAGGAGGCTCTTAAAGAGTTTGACCGGGATTTTGACGTGTTTTACCCATATGTGAAAAATGAAGTAGTCCATGATGGGATGACATTCCGTGAACTTCTGCTCAACTTTTCTGAAACACCTTCCAATCTTGAACTGATCGAACGGAGTCTCCCTAAACTTACTATACTCGTCCCTGATTTTTCATGGATCGACCCTCGCTGTTTCAGCGTGAAGAAATGGGATACTTCCATTGAAGAAGTAGGAGTAGGTTATGCTGATCAAAACGCCTCACACCCGGTTTTCAGTAATGGTGAAATAAAAGGTGAATTACCTTTGGGGGCTTTCCCTGATTTCCCTGTATTGATTGTCAAAAGCAATGAGAGGATGATAGTCAAGACTCCGGCTACCCGAGCCAATGAAGCTAGCTATGATTTCATTGCTCCGGAATTTGACGGTAGTAAAATAGAAAAAACAAGAGGGTGGACAGATTATGTGAACGATAATCCGGATACATCTTCAGTAGATTGGGTCAGACGAGTTGGAGATTTCATCTCAGAAACGGACCTTAGAAGCATCAGCCCTGAAACGTTACAAGCGTACGATGAGTTTGGAACCGGATGGGGAGATGGAGTACAACGTGACTTTATATATTATGGCATGACGAAATCTAATATAAACAATGGCATCTACTGTAAACACAAAAAGGAATTACTCTACCGCTTTTCTTTTGTCAGCAACTCAGAATTATGGAATTATGCCGACTCTTCAGAAGATCCTGATCTTCAAGGCACAATTAAAACAGGACGAGACAAAACACTAGCTTTTGACGAATTCCTATCAAAATTATGGAGCACGGGAAAATATGAGATTAAATTCGATTTCGTGAAAGCGAACAAAGATGGAACGACAAGCAGCTTGGGCTCACCATCGCTGACTATAGATGCAGGAGACATAATGTATATTTCAAAAGTACATGTGGTTTTCGGTTGGACATTCTTAGGAAATAAAAATTGGCATGAATACACAATTAAAGAAGATTACATCGAACCTAAATGGTATTATCCATCTGATAAAGGTAATATGATCCTAATAAGCACGCCCTGGGATTTATCCTCTGGCTCATGTGACATTTGGATATCGGCCAAAGAAATAGATGATGCCTCAACAACTACGATTACAGAAAACAAATCTCATGATTTCCGTTTTTCAGGTAATATCCAGATGGGTAACGATAATAACCTGTTCAAAGGCTCGTTAGGGATCAATGGCGGCCATACCACTGGTTCGACCTATTCTTATACATACAGCCAAGCCTCTGATGATTTGGGCTCAATGAGTCTAAAATATGATAACTGTGTAGTCTTCAATAGAACATTAAAAGATGGAG
This sequence comes from Bacteroidales bacterium, assembly GCA_016281435.1. The sequence continues at coordinate 56,320 of JAEEIQ010000087.1, read as the reverse complement.
TTGGGTATGGACACAATTTAAACTGCCTTTCACTTGGCGCTATAAATATCTCTTTTCTCCCCATAGACGGAAGAAATCAGGATATAATTAAATCTACTTTGATGCAAAGAAAAAATAAGAAATGAAAATACGCTTATTGTTTTTCATCGCCCTCATCTGCCTGTCCTGCACGCCGGACAGGCAGATGATATTGGATAGGGCCATTCAGGAGTACAAAGGACGCTATGAATATTTGAATCTCGAATGGATGGGAGAACCAGTGGACTTGAACGATGACGGATCGGCTAACAAGGACTTGTTCAAAGAATTTGACCTGAGCGCCAGATTGTTCAAAGCTCATATCGATATCTTTGCCATCGGGATAAGAGAGAACTATCTTTTCCTGACTGTACCGATACAGTATATAGAGACTGAAGAATATGGAAATTCACGAGATCATAATGATCAAATCGGTGTATCCCTGACGGCATATATATCCATTGATTCCAAGACAGGAGCCCTCTCTTTTCGAAAAGGTCAAAGTATAAAGGAGACAATGTCACAAGGAGGTTTCCACTTGGCAACCGGAGCCGGAGAATTGGAAATACTTAGTCTCCGAGACGACATTCTGGATTGCCAGTATGAATGCCGTGCTTACGATTACGCAAGCAGTCAGTACGTGACTTCCATGGTAAGAGCCACATTGCGACGATTCAGCGCTGAATGAAAAAAGACTTGCACAACGGACAGGTGACAATCCAGGCTTCTGCGGATTACGGAAAAGCGCCGCGCCCCATTCCCGGGACGCGGCGCTCAAACTTGAAGGTCGGCTACTCCGCCGGGGCGAAGTCTTCCTTGCCGACGCCGCACAGGGGGCAGGCCCAGTCGTCAGGGAGTTCTTCGAAAGGAGTTCCGGGGGCTATGCCGTTGTCGGGATCGCCGATAGCGGGGTCATACTCGTACCCGCAGATGCTGCATACGTATTTCTTCATAACAGTTCGATTTAACGACGGCAATTTAAGAAATATCCTGCATTTTGCCTATATTTGCAAAGCTAAAACGAACCAATACCAACACTAATGAAAAAGTTTCTCAACATAGCAATCCTGCTCATTGCTGCCACTTCCCTGTCCGGCTGCCTTGCCGGGAAGTTCATGTCCAAATTCGCCCTCCAGCCGACCCCTCATGGGGTTGAAGACATTGAAAGATGCCGTCACAAGGCTGATTCCCTCCTCCCCGGAAGCACCGCATGGTACGACGGCCTGAAGGCCAGGGGCATCCTCAGGGATACCGTCATCCAGGGCTACAGGGATTTCAACATCCACGCATGCTATGTGCCTGCAGTCAACCCGGCAAAGGCCAACGGTACCGCGATCGTTGTCCACGGTTACGGCGACAACCACTTCGTTTTCCTGTATCTGGTACGCATGTACCGTGATGAATTCAACTACAACGTCCTATTCCCCGATCTCCAGTACCACGGCTATTCCGAGGGTGACCATGTCCAGATGGGATGGTTCGACCGCCTGGATGTAGAAAGGTGGATAAAGGTGGCCCACGGCATCTTCAAGGATGACTTCATGGTCCTGCACGGCGTCTCGATGGGCGCCGCTACTGTCATGATGGCCAGCGGAGACCAGCTTCCCGACTACGTCCGCTGCGTCGTCGAGGACTGCGGCTACGCCTCCGTCGTGGTCCAATTCAACAACAACCGCAAGCAAAGCTTCGGATTCATCCCGCCCGATGTGCTCCAGAGCGCCAGTCTCGTGACCAAGAGGCAGCACGGATGGGGTTTCTGGGAAGCTTCTTCGGTCAAGCAGCTGGAGAAGAGCACAGTTCCAATGATGTTCATCCACGGCGACGCCGATGACTTCGTACCCTTCGACAACATCTGGAAGAACTACAATGCCAAGACAACGGGCTACAAGGAATACTATGTCTGCGAAGGGGCGGTCCACGCAAATTCATACGCGAAGGATCCGGCTACCTACAAGGCCCGGGTGAAAGGATTCCTCGACAAGGTGAAGAAGATGGTATCCGACGGGAGCTACCCCGGAGAGAACCCCGGCTCCTTCAAGCCCGCCAAGAAATAGACCGGGCAACATTTTCTGCGGAAAAATTTGGGAATCAAAATGAAAAATGATACCTTTGCACTCCCTTAACGGAAATATAAAGAAAAGCAAGATATGAAAAGAACATTCCAACCCTCCACCCGCAAGAGAGTCAACAAGCACGGCTTCCGCGAGAGAATGAGCACGCCCAACGGACGCAGGGTCCTTGCATCCCGCCGCCGTCACGGCCGCAAGAAACTCACCGTCTCCTCCGAGGACAGGTGGTAGTCTCTGACTGAAAAGACAATGAACTCCGGCCCGATGGACCGGAGTTTTTTTATAGGTAGGACGCCGCTTCGGGGCCTTCGTTGAAGAGCAGGTCCACGACGGACAGGCCACCAGTGAACCCGTATTTCTCCCTGAACACCTGCCAGTAGGGACGGCCCTTGTAAGACGACGGGACCTTGGGGCTGAGAGCATATCTCATGTCCGACGGGTCTTCCGGCCGGGGCGGAACGAACTCCAGCGTCGGAACTACCTCCGTGCCGAGCCCGAGCTTCAGAAGCAGCCAGCGGGTCAGCGCCATATCCAGTTCCCAAAGCGTCTCAGGCTTCGAATCAAGGATCTCATACAGGCCATCCCTGTAATACTCGAAGAAAGGGGAACTGTAATAGGCCGAATCCAGGGCCTGCTCGGTCTTCGCCACCCACGGAGTCTCATAATCCACCCTGACGCGGGTAATGAGCCTTTCCCCGTCGTGCACGACGGGAAAGCGCAGGTCCTCGGGACCGGACGCGGTCAGGATGCGGCAGCGGTTCCGCCAGGTCTGGCGGCGGTAATTCTCGCACGCCTCCACATTAACGGACGAATACTTCGCCAGCAGGGCGAAGTATTCGACAGGAGGCAGGTATGCTACCGAAAGCAGCACTACTCGATGATGCCTTTCTCGCGGGATGATTCGAATCCGCGGACGATGCCGCGCTTCGAATTGCGGATGAAGTCCAGTATCTCGGTCTTCTCGACGGAGTCGGGGAATCCGGCCTCGATACGGGAGCAGGCATCCGAGAAATTGTAGCCCTGGTAATAGAGGGTGTCGTAGATGTCCTTGATGTTGCGGATGGTATCGGAATCGAAACCGCGGCGGCGCAGGCCGACGATGTTGACTCCGGCATAGGTGATGGGATCGCGGCCGCAGAGGGCATAAGGCGGAATGTCCTTGTTGACCTTCGAGCCGCCTCCGACCATAGCATGCTTGCCGATATGGGAGAACTGGTGCACGACGGTGCTGCCTCCGAGGATGGCCCAGTCGTCGACGTCGGTCTCGCCGGCTATGCCGACATAGCTCACGAGGATGCAGTGGTTGCCGACACGGCAGTCATGGGCGACATGGACATAGGACATGATAAGGGTGTCGCTGCCGATCTTCGTCACGCCCTTGCCGCTGGCCTTCGTGCCGCGGTTTATGGTCGCGCACTCGCGGATGTTGACCCTGTCCCCTATCTCGACGTAAGTGATCTCGCCGTCGAATTTTAGGTCCTGGGGTATGGCTCCTACGACCGCGCCGGGAAAAACGGTGCAGTCTCGTCCCATCTTAACGTATGAGAAAATGGTCGCGTGGGGCAGGATCTTGCATCCGTCCCCAATCTCCACATTGTCGTCTATGAAGGCGTAAGGCCCGACTTCCACGTTTTCGCCCAGCTTTGCGCCGGGATGCACTGTTGCGAGAGGGTGTATGTTCTGCATGTCAAAAAGTTTTGTTTCTGATTTGGCGGGCCGCTTCGGTATTGAGCTTGTGGCCCGGTTTGTAAGCTATGACTTTCGCGCGGAGCCAGCCTCCGGCAAGGCGCAGGTCGCCTATGAGATCCAGGAGTTTATGCCGTCCGCATTCATCCGGGAAACGCAGGGTGAGATTGCTCAGGTACCCTTCCGGAGTGACTGACAGGAGAGGCTGTCCGAACCGGGTTGCAAGACGCTTCAGGGCCGCTTTCCCGACGGGCTTTTCCACTATGACTATCGCATTCTCGACATCCCCGCCCTTGACTAGGCCCAGGGTTGCGAGAAGCTGTATTTCATGCAGGAAACAGAAAGTCCTGCACGGGGCTATCCCTTCGGTATAGTTCTCCGGTTTGCCGTCCCAATGGACGGTCTGGACTCCGAGCACCTTCGAATTGAAGTCTATCGTGACCTCGAAAGAAGGCTCGTCAGCCGGTATCATGCGGATGTAGGACCCGGTCTTGGGGTTGGAAACGGTGATTTCCTCCTTTATCTCGACGTAGCGGCGTTCCGCATCCTGCTCCTGCAGGCCGTCTGGCAGGATTGCTTCGACGTAGAAGCGGGCGCTGCCGTCCAGGATGGGCATCTCCTTGTTGTCGACCTCGACTATTGCATTGTCGACTCCGAGGCCGGTCAGGGCGGACATCAGATGCTCGATCGTGCCGACTGAGGCCTTGCCGCAGGATATGGTCGTGCTGCGCGCCGTGCTGGACACGTTCTCCCCGAGTGCGGGAACCGGATCGCTGCCGGGAAGGTCCGTACGCCTGAAAACGATGCCGGTATCGACCGGCGCAGGCTTGACCGTGACATGGGCATAACGCCCGGAATGAAGGCCCTTGCCCTCGAATGTGTATTCCCTTGTAAGTGTACGCTGTCTCATCTCTACTCCTGTGCCGCGGCCTTGAATTTAGCGTACGCGCGCATGTAAAGTTTATGGTCTATCGCAGGGAATCCGAGAAGGATCTCCCCGCTCTTGCGGACATTCCCGATGACCGCCGAATGCGCGCCGACCGTGGTGCCGTCGGCAAGAGAGATGTGGCCGTTGATGCCGCTCTGGCCGCCTATGATGCAGTTGCGTCCGAGCTTGGCGGAACCGGCTATGCCGCAGAGGGCGGCCATCGCCGTGTTGTCCCCGAGGACGACGTTGTGGGCTATCTGGCAGAGATTGTCGATCTTGACGCCGTTGCCGATGATGGTGGATTCCATCTCGGCGCGGTCGACCGTCGTATTGGCCCCGATCTCGACGTCGTCGCCGATGATGACGTTGCCCAGGTGCTCTATCTTGCTCCAGCTGCCGTCCGGCTGGGGAGCGTTGCCGAACCCGTCGCTGCCGATCACGCAGTTGGCGTGCAGGATCACGTTGTTCCCGATGACCATGCCGGGATAAATGCGGACGCCGGGATAGATGATGCAGCCCGTGCCGATCGTGGTGCCTTCGCCGATGCTGACATTGTCATGGATGATGGTCCTCTCCCCTATCTTGCACTTCCTGCCGATCACGGTGCAGTCCCCTATCCACACGCGGGAGCCGATCTTCGCCGAGCAGGCGATGTGGCAGCTGCGCCCGCGGTGCCGGCGATAGCGCTTGTTCTGGTCGGAGACATATTTGAGCAGCTGGGCCACGGCCGAATAGGCATTCTCCACGCGTATCATGGTCGGACCCACGGGAGACTTGGGCTCAAAATCCGCGTTCACCAGCAGGACCGAGGCCTTGCTGGTGTACACATAATGCTCATATTTGGGGTTCGCGAAGAAACAGAGCTGCCCGCTCTTTCCGTTTTCTATCCTCGCGAACGAGGTTACCGCTTCATCCGGATTGCCATCGACGGTCCCTCCGAGAATCGACGCAAGTTGTTTTGCAGTATATTTCATGGTTTTATCAGAATCTCCAACCGAGGGTAAGCAGGATGTCCACGAGGGTCTTGCTCGAGCGGATAACCGGAGAAGCGACATCCAGGTCGCCGCTGTCGGTGAAAATATAATCCGCATACGGTTTGCGATAGGTTACAGGATATTTGGATACACGTGCGCCGAGGTCCATGAAGAAGGAGCCGGGGCTGGAATAACCGATGCCGGCGGAGAAGGTAGTGACCTTGTCGTCATAATACTTTCCGTCCGAAAGGGTGTAAACTCCGTTTTCGAAATCGTCGAAATAGTTCTCATATTCGGTGGCGGTGACGGTCAGGCCGAGGTTGTCCGTATAGTACTTCTCGGGCGAGCTGGTCATCGACCAGCCTGCGCGGACGGCCAGGCCGGAGAGCGGCTTGAATTCCGCACCGAGGCGGAGCGAGTGCTGAGTGCCGCAGAAGAGCTTGTTCAGCCTATTCACCACGTTATAGGTGTCGCTGTCGTAGAATCCGTCCTCGTGCATTTCGCTGAACTTCATCACGCTGTAGTCGGTCATCTCGTAATCCACGCTCAGCAGGCCGTAGTCCCCGAAGGTAATGGCCGCGCCGAAGTTGGCTTCCCAGGGCGAGCGGAGGTTGTACGCCCAGCTGCCGTCGGGGGAAGTGGATGAGGAAGCGGGGGCGGTGGTGTAGTTGACCACGCCGTCCACCAGCCATTCTTCCTCCACGCTGAGGGATGTGGGGGTCTTTATCGCAGCGCCGAGACGGACTCCGGGTACGGGCACCCAGATGGCGCCGAACTTCGCATAGACGCCGTCGACGTCAGCCCTGTAGTCGTACAGGTAGCGCGCAGCCTTGAAGCAGGTGGACGCGCCGCCTTCGTACTCGATCAGGAAATCAGCCGGATCGAGGGCGTTCTCGTAGAATGCCTCGGAGTAGCGGTAGCGCAGCATCGGCATGCCGATGTTTACTCCGATGAACAGATTATCCGCAATGTCCATCCCGAAATTCATCAGAAGGTCGGAACGGGCCCCCTGCTTCCTCGTGACGGCGCGCTGCGAAAGCGGACCGGCAACGGAAATGACGTTCGCCGCATCGATCTTCTCGGTGGCGCCGAGATATTGGTCGGTGTAGGTGTCATAGGTAGAGATCATGTCCGACTTGATCGCCATGACCGTATTCCAGGGGTATGTCGTGTTGTTGTAAGGGTCGCTGACATTGATGTCGGCGAACGGGACGCCGGACGCATTCGCGGCGAACGAAGCCAGCATGGAAGTCCTGTCGTTGGACCCGCAGCTCGCGGAGACCTGCTCGAGATGGTTCGCCGTGCTGTTCACGAGGAAACCGAAGGAGTAGCGCTTCACGCCGTGGCGGTTGCCGGTGTCGAAGTTCATCGTCATGCCGAGGTTGGGGAAGATGAACTTGCTCTTCGAATCGTTCCCCGTCCAGCCGTAGTTTCCGTCGTCGAGAGTGGACCACGACGAGTTTGTAGCGGAGATGCTGACTCCGGGGGTCATCGTGAACACGGTATAGGGCGTCACGGCGGAGCCGGCAGGATTGATGCCGACGGATCCGAGGTCGGACCCCACCGCGGTCATGGCGTTGCCCATGGCCAGCGAACGGGCCGTGCCGTAGTAGGAGGTCTCGCTAAACGTGATGGCGTCATACATCGTCTGGGCGCCGGCGCATAGCGCTGCCGCGAGCGAGATCAGGATGGTTGAGAATATCTTGCGCATTGTCTTGTTTTTTATCGTTTGTGATTACCTGCGGCTTCCCCCGCCGCTGTGCGACGAACCGCCTCCGCTATGGGACGAGCCGCCGCTGTATGACGAGCCGCCGCTGTAGGACGAACCGCCGCTGCTTCTGCTGCCGCCGTAAGATCCGGAAGATGAAGAAGAGCTGCTGCGGCTGTATCCGCCGGAGTACGACGAGGATGACGAACTGCTGCGGCTGTATCCGCTGGAATACGACGAGGAGGAAGATGAAGAGGAGGACGAGGAAGTCCTGCTGCGGCTGTATCCTTCCGAGGAGGAGGACGACGACGAGGTGGTCCTGCCATATGAGCTCCTGGAGACGGAACTTCCGCCGGTCGAAGCCGAAGAGGAGGAACGGCTCACGGATGAGATCCTTGAAGAGCCGGACGTTCCGGAAGAAACGCTCCTTGTTGCGGCCGATGCGCTGCGTACTGCCGGCGAAGAGGATGCGCTCCGCACTGCCGGCGAGGAAGCGGTCCTCACACCGGACACGGTCTTTGTCGCAGGAGCGGTGGAAACGCGGGGCTTGCCGGCTCCGGGAGTTCCACGCCTTACCGTCGCACCGACCCCGTGGCCGTTGACGGCATAAGATCCGGAATTGACGTTCCTCGGACCGAAACTGTAGTCGCGGCCCCAGCCGTGGTGGTGATGGTGGTGATGGTAGTGGTACGGATACCCGTAGTAACCGTAATAGCGGCCGTAGCCGTACCATCCGCCGTAGTACCAGGAATCGTAATACCAGGGGCTCCAGTACCAGGAATCATAGTACCACGGATCGTAATGCCACGAACTGTAGTACCAGGGATCATGATACCAGGAGTAGCGCCAGCTGTAGGGGCCGTACCAGCTGTAAGGACTGTACCACCCGTAGGGCCTGTACCAGTCCCAGTACCAGGTGGAATTCCACCCGTACCACGGATCGTTCCATGGCCGGGTCGGCTCGAGTTCGACTACCGTCAGCGAATCCTTGAAGCTGACGGAAGCCTTCATGTTCTCGGGGATGTAAAGGGTATCTACCTTGTTCCCGCGGAGATATATCCTGCCCTCCCGCGTGCGCTCGACGAGCTGCGAGAAGCGGTTGTCGTTCTCCTTCTGCACCTTCTGCAGCTCGCCGGACGGGCGGTAATAGACTCCGTCGGTAAACCGCTGCCCGGAATCTGCCTTGCCGAGAGTGCCGCATGACGCCGCTGCCAGCAGCGGTATCAGCATCAATGCAATCTTGAGTTTCATCACGGACCTCCTTATTACTTTAACCAATAAATTCGTATCTTTGCTACGACTATTTCCTGTCGTTCTCAATATAGATGCAAAAATCGTGGAAAACCGCAGGTTTTTTTAAAGAAAATTATGGCAAAAGAAGTAACAAAACGTTCGGAGAATTATTCACAGTGGTATAATGACCTGGTAGTTAAGGCCGACCTTGCAGAGCAGTCACCCGTGAGGGGTTGCATGGTGATCAAGCCCTATGGTTACGCGATATGGGAAAAGATGCAGTCCGTGCTCGACGGGATGTTCAAGAAAACCGGCGTCCAGAACGCATATTTCCCTCTCTTCATCCCGAAATCGTTCTTCAGCAAGGAGGCCGAACACGTGGCCGGATTCGCGAAGGAATGCGCCGTGGTGACCCACCACAGGCTGATGAACGACCCTGACGGCAAGGGCGTGGTCGTGGACCCTGAGGCGAAACTCGAAGAAGAGCTCATCGTACGCCCGACATCTGAAACCATCATCTGGAGCACGTACAAGAACTGGATCACCTCCTGGAGGGACCTCCCTATCATGTGCAACCAATGGTGCAACGTGGTCCGCTGGGAGATGCGCACCAGGCTGTTCCTGCGCACCGCCGAATTCCTCTGGCAGGAGGGCCACACCGCCCACGCCACAGCCGAAGAGGCGCAGAAGGAGGCCGAAACCATGGTCGGCGTGTATGCCGACTTCGCACGCAAGTACATGGCCCTGCCCGTGATCGTGGGCCACAAGAGCCCCAACGAGCGCTTCGCAGGAGCCCTCGACACCCTGACCATCGAGGCGATGATGCAGGACGGGAAGGCCCTGCAGGCCGGGACCTCACACTTCCTCGGGCAGAACTTCGCCAAGTCCTTCGACGTCCAGTTCGCCGACAAGGAAGGCAAGCTCCAGTACGTCTGGGCGACTTCCTGGGGCGTCAGCACCCGCCTCATGGGCGCCCTCATCATGGCCCACGGCGACGACAACGGACTGGTCCTGCCTCCCGCCCTCGCCCCCATCCAGGTCGTGATGGTGCCTATCTACAAGGCCCAGGAAGAAAGGGAAGCCGTGCTCGAAAAGATGGAGGCCGTCAAGAAGGACCTCGAAGCCCTCGGGCACAGCGTCAAGATCGATGACCGCGACACCCTGCGTCCCGGTTTCAAGTTCGCTGAGTGGGAGCTGAAGGGAGTGCCCGTACGCCTGGCGATGGGCGCCCGCGACCTCGCCGCAGGCACGGTCGAAGTGGCCCGCCGCGACACCCTGACCAAGGAAACCATGGCCCTCGAAGGCATAGCCGCCCATATCGACGGCCTCCTCTCCGACATCCAGGACAATATCTACAAGAAAGCCGAAACCTTCCGCGGAGCCAACGTCGAGAAGTGCGACGACTGGAACGAATTCAAGGAGAAGATCCAGACCGGCAAGTTCCTCCTCTGCCACTGGGACGGAACAGCGGAGACCGAACAGAAGATCAAGGACGAGACCAAGGCCACGATCAGGTGCATCCCCGTGGACAGTTTCGTCTGTGAAGAGCCCGGCAGGGACATCTATTCCGGCAAGCCGTCGGAGAGAAGAGTTGTATTTGCAATATCATACTAAGATGAAAAGGATAATCACGACCGTGGCCCTCGCGGCCATCTCTTTCTTCTGCTTCGCGCAGAACAACGTACAGCAGGCCGCATCGGATGCGGCCGAAGCGATAGCGAACGCTCCCCAGGAAGAGCCCGCCAAGCCCAAGCCCGTGTACTGGACCGAATCCGCAGACCTCAGCATAGGGTTCAACCAGACCGGACTGACGAACTGGGCGGCAGGCGGTTACAATACGATGACCCTCAGCGCCGGACTCGACGCAAAGGCCAACTACAAGAAGGACCTCATGTCTTGGAACAACCGCCTCCAGCTCAACTATGCCTTCCTGCACTCTTCCGATAAGGAGGGCCTGCTGCAGAAGAGCAACGACCGCATCTACCTTGAGAGCAAATGGGCATACCAGACCGCCAAGGATTCCAAGTGGAACTATTCCGCAGCCTTCGACTTCCGCTCCCAGTTCACCGACACCCCCGCGAAGTACGTCCAGTACGACAGCAACAACGACGGCAGCATCGGGGATCCCGACAAGTGGAAGGGCGACGGCCTGAAGTCCGGATTCATCTCCCCAGCGTACACAAACCTCGCCCTCGGTCTCGAGTGGAAGCCCAACAACTGGCTGGACATCAACATGGCTCCCCTGACCGGAGGTTTCACCATCGTGGACATCGCCCAGCTCCGCAAGAACTACGGTATGGAACTGGGATGCGCCGAGGACGATCCGGCATATGCCGCAGCCCTCGCGACCAACGACCCCGTCCAGTACGGACCCTATTTCCGCAGCGCCAAGTTCCAGTTCGGTGCCCAGGTCAAGGCTGACATGAAATTCAGCATCAACGAGAACATCAAATACGAGACCCAGGTGGTCCTCTTCACCGATTACCTCGACCATCCCTTCGAATGGACCCGCGTGAACTGGGACAACAAGATCAGCTTCAAGCTCGCCAAGTACTTCAGCGTGGCCTTCAACACCTGGCTGATCTACGATCCTATCGTCATGATCGCCGATGAAGACGGCGCCCTCGCCCAGAGGATCCAGTTCAAGGAGTTCCTCTCCTTCAACTTCGCATACACCTTCCAGCCGCGCAAGAAATAGTGACGATCCTGCTTGCAGTAAGCGGCGGCATCGATTCGATGTACATGGCCGAAAGGGCTTCCGAGTTGTTCCCGGGAGCCTCTTTTGCCGTTGCCCACTGCAACTTTTCCCTCCGCGGGCCCGAATCTGACGGGGACGAGGACTTCGTCCGCCGCTGGGCCGAAGGGAAAGGATACCCCCTGCACACCGTCCGTTTCGACACGGCCGCGGAAGCCGCAAGGACCGGAGAGAGCATCGAAATGGCAGCCCGCAGGCTGCGCTACGCCTGGTTCGGCAAACTGTGCGACGAGCAAGGGTACGACGCCGTGGCCGTGGCCCACAACGCCTGCGACAACGCGGAGACCTTCCTCCTGAACCTCCTCCGGGGCACGGGCACGAAGGGTCTCAGCGGCATGTCCGCCGACACCCATATCAACGGTCTCAGGATACTCAGGCCCATTCTCGGCATCAGTCGGGACGACATCCGGGAATGGATGCTGGCCGGCGGCAGGCCATGGAGGGAAGACAGCACCAACGGGGACACCACCATACGGCGCAACCTCCTGAGGTCCGAGGTCCTGCCGGCTTTCGCCAGGATCAATCCTTCATGGCTCAGGACCCTCGAAAAGGACATGGAACATCTGCGGGAAGCCGATGCAATAGCCGACGATTACTGGGATGCGGCCGTCGAATCCGGCCTCGTGCCGCCGACGGACGAAAGTACCCTGAACATCGGCGTCCTCAGGCAGTTCACCCACCGCCGCTACCTTCTCTACCGCTTTCTCGAGCCCTACGGTTTCCCGGAAGCCATGCTCGATTCCGTGCTCCGTCTCCTGGACGGCAATTCAACCGTCTCGGGCAAGGTCTTCGAAGCCGGCGGATGGAGGCTCGTGAGCACTTCCGGCAGCCTCAGGGTGATGCGCTCCGCCGACCCCAGGCCCGGGCCCGTATCCATAGAAGGCCCCGGGGTACATGTCATCGGCGGCAGTTGCCTGGAAGTCGGCATCGGACCGGTCCCGGAGCAGCTCCGGCAGGAAAACGGCACCCAAGTCTTCGATGCTGCCCTTCTCCGCTTCCCGTTCACCGTACGCCCGTGGGAGGAAGGAGACTGGCTCCGCCCGCTCGGCATGCGCGGCAAGAAAAAAATGAGCGACCTTTTCGCGGATCTCAAATGGGATCTCGGGCGCAAGGAATCCGCCCTTATCCTTGTCCCCGAGGGGTGGGAAAAGGGCCACGCAGGCGCCCTTGCCGGAGAAAGGATAGACAGGGATCTCCGCGTAACGCCGGACACGAAAGAAATCATAAAAATCACAATAACACCAACAGTATGAACAAGTTCTTCAAAATCGCGCTGGCCGCAGCCCTGCTTGTCAGCACCGTCCCGCAGGAAGCCTTCGCAGGCAAGCCCGCCCACGGATCCGACAACTTCAAGATCGGAGTCGCCGGGTACACCTACCGCAAGTTCACCATCGACCAGGCCCTGGAATTTCTCCAGAGCATGGACGTGCACTACATGTCGGTGAAGGACTTCCACCTTCCCCTGAACTCCACTAAAGACGAGATGGACGCTTTCAAGGCAAAGTGCGCGGAGTGCAACGTCGATCCCTACATCCTCGGTCCCATCTACATGAGGAGCCAGGAGGATGTCGACCGCGCTTTCGACTATGCCGCCCGTTTCGGCGCCAAGATGTTCATGGGCGTTCCCAACTATGAGCTTCTGGACTATGTAATCGCCAAGGTCAAATCCACCGGGATCAAGGTTGCCATCCACACCCACGGACCCGACAAGGCCGCTTTCCCCGATGTGCGCAAGATAGTCGAGATGGTGAAGGACCCTTCAATCGGAATCGGCTGCTGCATGGACCTCGGCCATTCATTCCGCTACGGCAAGAACCCCGCCAAGGACATCGTCAAGTACAAGGACTGGATCTATGACATCCACATCAAGGATGAGACCGACTCCTCAAAGTCCGGCAAGACCTGGGAGATGGGACGCGGCAAGATGGACATACCCGCCATCATCAAGGCTCTCAAGAAGATCAAGTATCAGGGCGTGATTTCCGTCGAATTCGAGAAGAACGCCAATAACCCGCACCCGGGCGTGGCCGAATCCATCGGTTACCTGCGCGGAGTTTGCGACAGCATCTAAGAAGAAGCGATCAGCGTTTTCTTCATCCACCGGTTGCCGCGGATGCGGATGGCAAAGATTATCCCTTTGACCGTCAGCTCCGCGGCCATTGCATACCAATAGCCCCTGAGTCCGAGGGAAGGGATCAGCAACAGCGCCATGCCTATGCGTATTATCCACATGCTCACAAGGTTGACCGCGGATGGAACGAGGGTGTCGCCGGCGCCGACGCAGCACCCGTAAGCTACGATGCTGATACCGAAGAAAAGCTCGGCCCAGGCCTCGATTCGAAGGCACGCGGCCCCAAGCGAGACCACCTCGGGATCCTGGCTCAGGAGCCCCATCATCTGCGGCGCGAACACCCACATCAACACTGCCAGGAGCAGCATCATGGTCGAACCGCTGCCTATCGTGATCCACGCGAAACGCTTCGCAAGGTCCTTGCGCCCTGCGCCGAGGCTCTGCCCCACGAGGGTCGTGGCAGCATCCTGCATCCCGTAGCCGGGGAGGTAGCAGAAGCCTTCCGCGATTATCGCAAAGGAGTTGGCCGCTATGGCTATGGTCCCCAGCGGGGCTATTATCACGGTCGCTGCGATATAGGCTCCGCGGACTGCCAGATTCTGGATCCAGAGCGGCCAGCTGATGCCGAATGCCTGCCGGAGCACCACCTGGCGCACCTTGGGCTCCCGCGGGCGGTCCTCCTTTACCGTACGCAGTTCCTTGCTGAACCTTGTCGCATAGAAAAGCAGGAAAGCGCCGGCGCAGAGCGTGGCCAGGCCCGTCCCAATCGCGGCACCCTTCACCCCCAACCCCAGAAGGAAGATGAAGATGTAGTTGAATCCTGCGTCCAGCACGCACATCACCACGCTCGTGATGCTCGGGACCTTGAGGTTGCCGCTCGCAATCAGCGCCGACTCGCAGAAGATGGCCAGCTGGAAGAACGGAAGGAAGAGCGCGTAAATCAGGAAATAAGCCGATGCGTCCGCGCATATTTCCGGGCCGCCACCGAGCCAGTGCGGCAGGGGGCCGCTGATGGCCACGGCAAGAAGCAGCAGGCCTGCGCTGAAGACGAGAGTGCTGAGCATTCCCTGCCGGAAGATGCCCCTGGCGCCTTCATAATCCCCCGCCCCGCAGCGATGCGCTATCTGCACGCTGAAGCCGGATGAATTGGCGTAGCAGAAACTGCCGAATATCCAGGTGGTGCTGCTCACGAGCCCGACGGCCGCCGCCTGCTCGCTGCCCAGACGCCCCACCATGGCCGCGTCGATATAGCTCAGAAGGCACATCGACAGCTGCGCCAGGATGGCAGGAAGGGCCAGGAGGAAGGTCAGGCGCAACTGTTCCCAGCCGCCCAGCGGGGCGCCCGAGCGGAGCTTTCCGAGCAACAATTCCTTAGTTCCTGCCATCCTGCGATCACGTTATGGGACGCAAATTTACGCTTTTTTGCTTGGAAAGCGGCGATTCAATTATTAACTTTGAAAGTTATGCTCGAAAAAATAGTCTCCACCGTCAATTCCATAGTCTGGAGCCCAGCCCTGATCATACTGCTCATAGGCGCCGGTCTCTACTTTTCCATACGCACCCGCTTCGTACAGGTACGCCGCTTCGGCCTCATGGTAAGGCTCCTTTTCGGGCTCGACAAGAAAAAAGAAGATCCTGCTCCGGGAGACGGCCGGACCATAGGCATTTCTTCCTTCCAGGCATTCTGCGTCGCGCTTTCGGGACGCGTGGGCACCGGCAACATCGTAGGCGTCGCGACCGCAATCGCGATGGGCGGCCCGGGGGCGGTGTTCTGGATGTGGATCATAGCCTTCCTAGGCGCTTCGACAGCATTCGTCGAATCCACGCTCGCGCAGATCTACAAGTTCCCGCACCACAGCGGATGGAGGGGCGGTCCGGCAAGCTACATCACGGACGGCCTCCGCAGCAAGGCCTTCGGCATCGTTTTCGCCGTCTTCACGATAATAGGCTACGGATTCCTGCTGGTCACGGTCCAGTCCAACGGAGCCGCCTCGGCGATACATAACTCCCTAAACATATCTCCCCTGGCCGGCGGCCTTATCCTTGCCGGCGTCCTTGCGCTCGTCATCATCGGCGGCCTGAAGAGCATCGCGAGGGTGGCCTCCGTCGTCACCCCGTTCATGGCTCTCGGCTACATCATCATCTCCCTTGTCATCATCGCCATGAACTGGCAGGCCGTTCCCGGCATCTTCGGCAGCATCGTCACCAACGCACTGGGGATCAATCCCCTTTGCGGCGGGATCCTGGGCAGTACCATCGCAATGGGAGTAAAGCGCGGACTCTTCTCGAACGAGGCCGGACAGGGCGGCGGGGCGATCGTATCCGCCAGCGCCGAGGTGTCGCATCCTGCGAAACAGGGCCTGGTGCAGGCGTTTTCCGTCTATGTGGACACGCTCCTCGTGTGTACCGCCACCGCCCTCATGATTCTTTCCGCCGGTTCGTTCAACGTGTTCGGGGCTTCGGGAGAGATGCTCTACAGCGGCGCTCCCGAGCTCGGCAACAACTATGTCGGTTTCACCCAGGCAGCCATAGATTCGGTGTTCAGCGGCTTCGGCAGCGGATTCATCACCGTGGCTCTCTTCTTCTTCGTCTTCACTACCATCATGGCCTATTACTTCTACGCGGAGTCCAGCATAATCTACCTCTTCAACCTCAAGCCGGGAAGCAACCAGGCAAAGGAAAAGGCGGTGCTCTGGATCTACAGGATACTGCTGCTGTCGGCCGTCATCTTCGGCGCGACGAAAGAAGCCAACCTCATATGGCAGATAGGTGACATAGGGGTTGGCTTGACCACTTGGATCAACGTGATAGCGATCCTCATACTGTGTCCCCAAGCCATCAAGGCCCTGAAGGACCTCGAAAACCGTTAACCGATCTCGATCTGGCGGGATGCGGGGACCTTCACGACCTCTTCCTTCTTCGGGAGGGTGATCCTGAGGACACCGTCCTCCATCTTCGCTCCGATCTTCTGCATGTCGACCTCGTCAGGCACAATGAAACTCTGGCGGTAGGAGGCGTAGGAGAACTCCCTGCGGAGATAGTTCTTTTTCTTGCCTTCCTTGTGCTCTTCCTTCTTCTCGAGGGAAATCACAAGCTCGTCGTTGTTCTCAAGGCGGACCTTGAAGTCGTCCTTGGTCATTCCGGGGGCTGCGAGCTCGATCTGATACTCCTTGTCGTCCTCAAGGACGTTTACCGCAGGCGAAGCAAACTGTTTCGCAGGGGTGAACCCCATGAAGTCGTCATCGAAGAATCCGTTGAGAATGCTGGGCAACCAATCCTGATTCCTTCTTGCTGCTGTCGGTAACATAATTAAAATCTCCTATAATTTAAGTTTAACTTTATTTCCGGGCCCGCCACCCTGGCGGGTTCGCTTATGGATAATACAAAATCCCGGCCTTCCGAAGAAAACCGGGGCAAATGCGATAAATAGTCGCAAAAATTGCCAATTTGTCGCTAAACCACTGACTATATGGCAGTTATAACTGACAAAAAGTCATTATTACTTAAGGAAATCCACTATCGACTCCGCTATGGATTCGCCGAATTCCCTCGCGGAGACGGGGTTCACCTCCACTCCCTGGGCATTGGCGAAGGGAGTTTCGAAGCAGCGGCATATGCGCAGGCCCTTGAGGTTCTGCATCGCCCACATGCGGCAGGAAAGGCCGCCGTCGTAGTTCTTCCCCGTGTTCCAGCGCACGCCGAAAGGCAGGTTGTTCTCCGCGGAGTACGGCAGGCCCTTCGCGTTGCGGGCCACGATTTCGGTAAACCTCTCCTCCGCCGCCCCGTCAGGTACGACTTCGGGGTTGCTCATGGGACAGTAAACCAGTTCCTCCGTCTTTCCGGAAATCCACGGGCAGTGCAAGTCCAGTATGATCTCCGGGCTCTTGGCGGCGTACAGGTCGGCCACGGCCCGGGTCTCGGGATACAGGAATTCGACATAGTCACGGTTATGGTCATGCGGCAGCCGCGCCTTCCCCTGGTCTCCGGCGACCACGCCGTCGTAATCCACGAACGGCACGACCGAGAGCCCGACATTCTCCCTCAGCCACTTTCCGGCTTCCGAATCTCCGGCAAAAACTGACACGATCCCTTCCAGAACGAAGCTGGCAATGCTTTCCGAGCAGTGGTGACGAGCCGTGATGACCACACGGTGGCGGGCCTGCCCGTCAAGACGTCCGAAGGTCGCGAAGGGCACTTTCTTGCCGCTGCGGCTGCGGCAGAGCTCCCCCGCCCGGAATGTCCGGCGGTCCAGGCCCCGCAGGAAACGCCTCCAGTCGCGTGGCAGGTAAGGATGGCATTCATAGAAATCGACCCTCCTTTCACGCGGGCCGAAGGTATAGGTGAAAGAGTCGGACGCCTCTCCCCCGCTGTAGCGGAAGCTCTTCCCCCTGTCCGTGGAGACTACGGGGCCGCGGGCCCCGACCCATTTGCCGTTGAACTTGAACACGACCGTGCGTCCCTGCGCTCCGCGGACGCGGAAGGCCCAGTAGAACCAGTCCCGGCCGGTATCCCGGAGGTCGGGCCGGAGATACACGGTGTCTGCCGAGACCTTGTCCACGACGACGTTTCCCGCCGGCAGGCGGTCGTCGACCCTGAGGCGGGAGCGTCCCTCGACCGGACAAAAGACCGGGACAAGGGCCGCAACAAGAAGTAAGAATCTGCGTTTCATATTCCAAAAATAATTATATTTGAGAATAATTACAAAGCTATGAACGCAAAGATACTTCTTGCAGTCCTGGCCCTGGCGGCCGGCACGACGACGGCCCGGGCCCAGGGAATATTCCTGGAAGCGGAAAGTTTCGAAAACCACGGCGGCTGGTCCGTCGACCAGCAGTTCATGGACATCATGGGATCCCCGTACCTGATCGCCCACGGCATGGGGAAACCCGTCGAAGACGCATCCACGAGTTTCCGCATCGCCGAAGCGGGGACATACCATATTTACGTGCGCACATACAACTGGACCTCCCCATGGAGTCGCGGAGAAGGCCCCGGAGGATTCCAGGTGCGGATTGACGGCCGGAAAACCGGCGGCACGGCCGGGGCGGCCGGCGACGCATGGGAATGGCAGCCTGCAGGGAAGGCGAAACTGAAAAGCGGGACCCATACCCTCTCCCTGCATGACCTGAAAGGATTCGACGGACGCTGCGACGCGGTATGGATCACCAGGCGGGAAGGAGTCACGCCTCCGCAGGGAGGAAAGGAGCTTGATGCTTTCCGCCGCAGCGCCGGAGCCGTTTCCGCCACCCCTGAGGACGGAGGAAAGTTCGATCTGGTGGTAGTCGGCGCCGGGATCGGCGGCATGTGCACGGCAGTATCCGCCGCCCGACTCGGACTGAATGTCGCGCTGGTTTCGGACCGCCCGAAACTGGGCGGCAACAACAGCTCCGAAGTCAGGGTCCACCTCGGAGGAAAAATCGAGATGGCCCCCTATCCGGCCCTCGGAAGGATGGTCCGCGAATTCGGGCACAGCCGCGGAGGCAACGCCAGGCCGGCCGAATACTATGAAGACGAGAAGAAAGAGGCCTTCATCGCAGCCGAACCGAACGTGCATCTGTTCTCCTGCTACAGGGCGGTCGCCGTGGAAATGGACGGCCCGGGGATCATAGGGTCGGTCATCGTCCGAAGCACGCTCACCGGAAAGGAACTGCGCCTGGAAGCACCCCTGTTCTGCGACTGCACCGGGGACGGCAACCTCGGGTTCATGGCCGGAGCGGACTGGAGAATGGGACGCGAGGGCCGCGATGAATTCGGGGAATCCCTGGCCCCGGAACGGCCGGACAGCCTCACCATGGGCGCCTCCGTCCAATGGTATTCCCGCGCGGTCGGCAGTAAGTGCCCCTTCCCGGAGTTCAGCTATGGAGCCGGATTCAGCGAAGACAGCTGCGAGAAAGTTTGGATGGGCGAATGGACCTGGGAAACGGGGATGGACAGGGACCAGATCGCGGAGGCCGAGCGAATCAGGGACTACGGGCTGCTCGTGGTCTATTCCAACTGGAGTTTCCTCAAGAACAGATGGTCCGGAAAGGCGAACGTCGAAGATCGTGAACTTTCCTGGGTCGCCTATGTCGCAGGCAAAAGGGAATCGCGCCGCCTGATCGGAGACTACATCCTCAAGCAGGACGACGTGACGAAGCAGGTCTTCCACGAAGACGCCTCCTTCACGATCAACTGGCATTTCGACCTCCACTTCCCGGACAGCCTCAACACCAGGTACTTCAAGGGAGAACCGTTCAAGGCCGTCACGAAGCACAACCCGATTCCGACTTATGCGGTCCCCTACCGCTGCCTGTACAGCAGGAATATAGGGAACCTGTTCATGGCCGGACGCAACATCAGCGTCACGCATGTGACCCTCGGATCCACCCGTCTGATGCGGAACATCGCGATGATGGGCGAGGTCGTCGGAATGGCGGCAAGCCTGTGCATCAAGCACGGGACGTGCCCGAGGGACATCTACCAGCACCATCTCCCGGAACTGAAAGAACTCATGAAGAAAGGGACCGGAAAGCCGGAACCGCTTCCCGACAACCAGCACTTCAACGAAGGAGACTTCCGCCCTGCCGAAAGTGCGGCTAGAATGCCCTAGGGCATGGTTTTTGCAGAAGAAACGCGGTTTCTGAAAGAACAATGAAAAAATACATCGCAATACTTTTCTCCCTATGCTGCGTGATGAGCTCATGCAGCAGGCAGGGCAAGACCCTGTTCCGGGGCTCATACTCGTTCAAGACCGGCGGCTCCATGGAAATCAGCGGCGAGGTACTCGACATCCTGAGGGACACGGTCAAGGTTGACACCATCGTGACCGGATTCATTTTCAAGGATACCACCTACCGCTACCACGTTGTCAGCGACACCGTCGGGAGCCACGACACAAGCTTCGTGCGCAATCTCGTCCCTGAAAAAGGCCAGATGCGCATCGTGGAAAACGGGACCGATTCCGTGATGGTCACGATGAACATAACCGGAGGCGATCCACTCGTTTTCCGCGGCGCCGCCGAAGGGAGCGTCCTTACCCTTCTCCCCGCGCCGAGAACCGCCCGCCTCGAAACGGAGCGCCTGCTATCCGTGGACAAGCTGGAAGTTTCCGCGTCCGGCAAGGGCCGCCGCTACGAGAACGTGGTCATCCTGCGGATGGACTATGCCGGTGATTACAAGCTCAACGGATTCGAAGGCCGGATCACATCTTCCCGTATCAACTGCGTCGCGACTGAAAATGAATAAGACCGTACATGCAGCGGCCCTGCTGCTCATTCTCAGTTCCTGCAACCACGTAGGAAGCATCATCCGCCAGACCCCCGCTCCCGAGCCCTGCGAAGTCACGGTCAAGGTCATGAAGGCATCCGGAGAAAACGCGGCCGCATCCGCAGGCTATGTCGGCACGGTGGAAGCATCCCGCAGCGTCATCATTTCCGCCAACAACTCCGGCACCGTTTCCGCCCTGCCCGTCAGGGAGGGCCAGAAGGTACGCAAGGACCAGCTCGTGGCACAGGTCGAATCCCAATCGATACGCAGCGCCTACGACGCCGCGAAGGCGCAGTTGGACCAGGCCGAGGACGGATGGGCAAGGATACAGAAGGTTTACGAAAGCGGATCGGTGACGGAACTGGAATACGTAAAGGTCCGCACCCAGGTCGAGCAGGCCCGCGCGACCGAACTGGCCGCCCGTAAGGCCCTTTGGCACTGCACGCTCAGGGCTCCGTTCGACGGCACGGTGGACAAGGTCTATGTCAGCCGCGGGATGGAAGCCAAACTGGCCGAGCCGCTTCTGGGCATAGTCGATCTTTCCAAGCCCGAAGTGCATTTCCCGCTCCCTGAAAATGAATTTGCAAAATTCAGCACCGGGGACAAGGCCGTCATCACCATATCCGCCCTGGACCGCGTCGTGGAAGGGACGATACGCACGAAGGGAGTGGTCGCCTCTCCCCTGTCGCACAGCTACGACTGCATCCTGGACCTCAAGGGGGATGTCGCCGGGATAATGCCGGGCATGGTCTGCAAGGTCAGGCTGGACACCCCCGGGGAGAAGGACCTCGCGGTCATTCCCGTTTCCGCAGTGCGCACCGACATGCAGGGCCGCTACGTCTGGACTGCGACTGACGGCACCGTCTCGAAAAAATACATCACGGTCGGCGGATATGCCGGAAACGGCATCATAGTATCCGCAGGGCTGGGCGCGGAAGACCTGGTCATCGTCGAAGGAAGCCGCAAGGTATCTACCGGCATGAAAGTCAAAACCGTCTTCTGATGGAACTGGGAGATCTGAAGAACAGCATCAGGAGCGGCAGCGCCCGCGGCATAGCCGCATGGGTGCAGTGGGCCATACGCGAAAAGTTCTGGGTCTATCTCCTGATCGCGGCCATGATTGCGGTCGGAGGGTTCGGCATCTCCAGGATGAACAAGGACGAATTCCCCACCTTCGAGATCAAGCAGGGACTCATCGCGGGAATCTATCCCGGAGCCACGGCCACCGAAGTCGAAGAGCAGCTCGCTAAGCCGCTCGAGCAGTACCTCTTCACTTTCAAGGAAGTGGACCGGAGCACCCTCAAGACGGTAAGCAAGGACGGGATCTGCTACATCTACGCCGATCTGAGGGCCGACATCCCGCAGAACCGCAAGGACGAAATATGGTCCAAGATCAAGCTGGGGCTGCAGACGCGGAAACTCACGCTCCCGCCGGAGGTGCTTGCCATCGCCGTGCTGGACGACTTCGGCAACGTATCCTCGATGCTGCTGGCCATAGGCTCGGACGACAAGAGCCACAGCGAGCTCGGGGAGTACGCAGAAGACCTCTGCGCCCGCCTGAGGAAACTGCCGGACCTTGCCAAGGCGGAGATACTCGGGGGCCAGACCGAGGAGATCGCGGTGATCCTCGACCGGGAAAAACTGTCGTCCTACGGCATAGACCCGGTAGGCTTGATGATCAATTACCGGAGTTCGTCCCTGGCCATTCCCGCCGGAAGTTTCAGCACCCCCTACACTGAATCCCCGATAATCGTGAAAGCCCCCGTGGGGAGCGAGCAGGAGGTTTCGGAAAGGATAATATACTCGGACCCGGCGGGTAACGTGGTGCGCCTGAAGGACGTGGCGTCGATAGAACGCCGTTTCAAGACCCCCACCCAGTTCGTGTCGTACAACGGCAATTCCTGCCTCATCGTCAACGTCGAGATGCGGCCGGACAACAACATCGTAGCCTTCGGCCGCGAGGTAAACGCGGTCGTGGACGAGTTCAGGACCGAACTGCCGGAAAGCGTCACGATTGACAACGTCACCGACCAGCCTGCGGTCGTGAAGACCAGCGTATGGAACTTCCTCAGGGACCTCATAATATCCATGATCGTGGTCATCATGGTCATGCTGATGCTTTTCCCCATGCGCTCGGCCCTCATCGCCAGTTCCGGCGTGCCGGTGTGCACGGCCATAGCCATCGCCGCGATGTTCGTGACGAAGATACCCCTGAACACGGTGACGCTCGCAGCCCTCATCACCTGCCTCGGAATGATAGTGGACGACTCCATCATCACAATGGACGGCTACATGAACCAGGTCCGCAGGGGCCGCATCGGAGCGGCTGCCGCGGCAGCCAGCGCCAAGGAGCTGTTCATGCCGACATTCGTGGCGACGCTGGCCATCTGCCTGATGTTCTTCCCGATGACGAAGATCATCAAAGGCTACCTCGGAGACTTCGTCAGCCTCTTTCCGTGGGTCATACTGTTCGCCCTGATGGCTTCCTTGTTCTATGCGGTGACCGTGGTCCCCTCGCTAGAAGTGAAGTTCATCACGCCCGAAGAACCGGGGCGCAGGAAAAGCATCGTGCGGAAAGCCCAGGAGTGGTTCTTCGACCTCCTCCAGAAGATATATGAATGGTTCCTGCGCATCTGCTTCAAGGTTCCCGGCCTGACCATCCTGGGCGGCCTCGCCGCCGTAGGGATAGGTATATGGATGTTCCTCCAGCTGAACGTGCAGATGATGCCGAAAGCTGCCAGGGACTATTTCATCGTAGAAGCCTATCTCGAGCCGGGATGCGGGCTGAAAAGGACGAAAGAAGTTTCGGATTCCCTCGTGAGGCTGTTCCTCGCCGACCCCAGGATCAAGTCCGCGACCTGCTTCGCCGGAACGGGCGCGCCCCGTTTCGCCGCGACCTATACACCTATCCTGCCGGGGCCACAGCGCTCGCAGATCATCGTGAGGACATTGTCGGAAAACACCACCGTGGAAGTCCTGCGCGAGTATGAGAACAAGTACGAGCATATCTTCCCTGAAGCCCGGCTCCACTTCAAGCAGATGGATTACCAGGTCGTCGAATCCCCCGTATGCATCAAACTGAAGGGCGAAAGGAGGGAGGACATGACCGCAGCCGCCGAAAAGATCCAGGCTTACATGGCGTCGCTGGACACCGAAACGAAATGGGTGCACAGCGATATCGAGGACCAGCGCCCGGCGGTCGGCATCAGTCTCGATCCCGATGAGGCGGCACGGCTGGGCGTCAGCAAGGGCATCCTGTCCCTCGCCCTGGCAGGAACTTTCAACGGGGAAAGCGTGGCGACCATCTGGGAAGGGGCGAACAGGATCCCTGTCAACATCTACAGCGAGGGCAGTGACGGCGCCGACGGTTACTCGGTCATCGGGGACCAGCTCGTAAGCACCACCGTGCCCGGCGTGAGCATCCCCCTGAGGCAAGTCGCTTCCATAACCCCGGAATGGGGACCGTCGGAACTCGTACGCGAAGCCGGTACGCCGACGGTCAGCATAGGATGCGACCTGAAGACCGGAATCAGCCAGCCGGCCGTGGAGAAGAAGGTCAGGGAATTCATCAAGGACGAAGTGGAGCTTCCGGAAGGAGTCAGCGTCAGCTACTCCGGACTCACCGGGATGAACTCGGCGGTACTTCCGGAGATAATGTGGTCCTTCATCGCAGCCTGCGCCGTGCTCTTCCTGTTCCTACTCATCCACTTCAAGAAAAGCAACATAGCCCTGCTGACCATGGCCCTCAGCGCATTGTGCCTGTTCGGCGCGTCATTCGGGCTGTGGCTGTTCAAGCTCGATTTCAGCATCACCGCCGTACTCGGGCTGATTTCGCTCGTCGGCATCATAGTCCGCAACGGCATCCTCATGTTCGAATATGCCGAAGACGCCCGTTTCAACGGCGGGCAGACAGTGCGCGATGCTGCCTTCCAGGCCGGTCAGAGGCGCATGAGGCCCATCTTCCTGACTTCGTGCACGACGGCTCTGGGAGTGCTTCCCATGATCATCAGCGGCGACCTCCTGTGGATGCCCATGGGAGTCGTGATATGCTTCGGAACGCTTCTCAGCATCTTCCTCATAACCCTTATCATGCCTGTCAGTTACTGGCAGCTTTTCAAACGCGCGGACAAGAAGAAATGAAACGCCTTCTCTCCATATCGGCATTGATGCTGCCCTTGATGCTGGCGGCGCAGGAACCCCGCAACGTCAGCCTCGCCGAGTGTCTTGAAATGGCGGCGGAGAACGCCCCGGCGGTCCGCAGCGCGCATCTTGACGCACTCGCGGCAAAGGCGCAGGTCAGCGAGGCGAGGCTGGAGTATCTTCCGAAAATCAGCCTGACCGCCCTCGGATACCACGCTTTCGACCCCTTACTGAAGATTACCCTCAAGGATGTGCTGGGAACGGGCGACGACGCCTGGGAGCTCAACAACACCATTTCCGAGACGGCCAGGAATTATGGGATAAAACCATATTTCACGATGATGGGTGACGGCTACGGCATCTCGATGACGGCCATGCAGCCGGTCTATGCCGGAGGACGCATACGCAGCGGGAACAAGCTTGCCGGCATAGCGGCCGACGCAGCGGCAATCCAGGAAGGAATGGCCATGAAGGCCGTCAGGGACTCCGTCGAGAGCAAATACTGGAAGATAGTCGCGCTCCAGGAGAAAGAAAAGACGCTGGCAGAGGCCCTCAAACTGCTGGATGAGCTTCAGAAAGACGCGGAAAGCGCCCGCAGCGCCGGACTGCTGACCGGAAGCACCCTGCTGGAACTGAACATGCGCAGGAGCGAACTCGCATCCGGACAGATACGGCTGCGCGGCGGAATCGCCCTGCTCAAGATGGACCTTCTCGACGACATCGGGTTCGAATACGGATACTCCTCCCTTTCCGGGATACGCTTCTCGGATTCACTTGAGGAGCTTCCCTCCCCTTCCGAAATTGTAAGGGAGAACGAGGACGAAGTGGTCACGGACGAAGCCCGGCTGCTCGGCATGAAGGTCGAGGCGGAAAAACTCAAAAAGCGCATGGAAACTGGGGAACTCCTTCCGCAGGTCGCCCTCGGAGCGGGTTATGGCTACGGTGCGATGACCGACGGCAAGGAAGGCAGCTTCAACGGCCTTCTGTTCGCAACGGTCCAGATTCCCGTCACGGATATCTGGAAAGGGACCATACGCTCCAGAAGGCTGGACTACTCGGTACGGAAAGCCGAAATTGAGAGGGACAACCTGGGCAGGAAGCTCCTTCTGCAGATCCGCCTCCTGCGTCTCGGCATGGAGACGGCATGGGAGGACCTCAGGGTAAAGGAGGAGGCTCTCCGCTTCGCGGACGAGACGCTCCGCACGACGAAGGCCAAATACGATGCGGGAATGGCCACCGCGGCCGAACTGATGCAGGTTTCCTTGCAGCAGGTGCAGGCGGCCGAAAACCTGTGCGGGCAACAGATCAGATACAGGAATGCAGTACGCGCCTACCTTTCCCGCTTCCCTGAAACACAACAATGACAGATATGGAACCCAAGATCATCCTGATTACCGGCGCAAGCAGCGGTATCGGCTACGAGGCGGCACGCCTCCTCGCCCGGAAGGGCCACAAGGTTTATGGAGCGGCAAGAAGGGTGGAGAAAATCGAAGAGCTCTCCTCGGAAGGCGTCATTCCCCTGAAGATGGACGTCACCGACACAGCCTCCATGAAAAGCGGCGTGGACCGCATAATAGCGGAGCAGGGGCACATCGACGTCCTGGTCAACAACGCCGGCTACGGCTATTTCGGAGCCATTGAAACCGTCCCGCTTGAAGATGCGCGCAGGCAACTGGAAGTGAACGTCTTCGGCCTTGCGGAGCTCTGCCGGCTCGTCCTTCCTTCGATGCGGGAACGCCGCTGCGGACGCATCGTCAACATCGCATCCGTGGCCGGACGCAGCGTGATGTACTTCGGAGGATGGTATCATGTCTCCAAGTACTCCGTCGAGGCGCTCAGCGACGCACTCAGGATGGAGGTCAAGCCGTTCGGGATCGACGTATCCATAATCGAACCCGGAGCCATACGCACCGACTGGGGCATCATAGCGGCCAGACACCTAGCGGAGTCGTCCCGCGGCACCGAATACGAAAAGGATGCCGCGAAGGAAGCCGCCACGATGCACAAATGGTATTCTTCAAAAGCCTTCACCAACCCCGACAGGGTCGCGGCAGCGATCTGCCGGGCTGCCCTTTCCAAACGTCCCAGCACCCGCTACCGTCTCGGTTTCGGAGCCGGCAGCCTCATATTTTTGCACTGGCTGCTTCCGACCCGCTGGTGGGACGCCCAGATGAGAAATTTCCTGACCTCCGGAATATGAAAACATTGAGAATTTCCCTGGCCTGCATCTTCTGGGCCGGCATCACGCTCCTCCTGCTCGACATCTCGGGCGCCCTGCACGGGTGGCTCGGCTGGATGGCCAAGGTCCAGTTCCTGCCGGCGGTCCTTGCCCTTAACTTCGGCGTAATCGCCGTCCTGGTGCTCCTGACCCTCCTTTTCGGACGCATCTACTGCTCGGTAATCTGCCCTTTGGGAGTGTTCCAGGACGCTGCCGGACTGGCCGGCAACGCCGTCCGCAGGCACGTCAGGAAAGCCCCGGGCGGATTCAGGCCCGCCAACAACTGGCTGCGCTACGGCTTCCTCGCTATCTTCATCATAGCCCTCATCGCCGGGGTGCAGTGGTTCGTGGCCATCCTCGCGCCCTACAGCGCCTGGGGCCGCATCACGCAGAACCTGTTCCAGCCCGTATATATCTGGGGAAACAACCTGCTCGGCCTGATCGAAGACAGGATCGGAGCCTATAACATCTACAGCAAGGAGGTATGGCTGCGCAGCGTCCCGACCTTCGCAGTGGCCGTCCTTACCTTCCTTCTGGTCGGTTTCCTCGCATTCAGTGGCGGCAGGACCTGGTGCAACACGGTCTGCCCCGTCGGCACGGTACTCGGATTCCTTTCGCGCTTCGCCGCATTCCGCCCCGTGATCGACACGGAAAAATGCAGGAACTGCAAGGTCTGCGAGCACAAATGCAAGGCTTCCTGCATAGACATAGCCGCGCACAAGATAGACTACAGCCGCTGCGTGGACTGCTTCAACTGCATCGAGGACTGCAAGTTCGGCGCGCTCAAGTACCGTTTCGCCTGGGGCCGCAAGGCGGCCGCAAAGCCGGAGGCAACCACTGACACCGCCCGCCGTTCCTTTCTCGCGGTCAGCGCCCTCGCCGCCGGAAGCGCCGTCCTCGACGCCCAAGAGAAGCAGGTCCAGAAACTGGACGGAGGCCTCGCCGAAATCGAGAAGAAGCATGTTCCCCGCCGTCATACCCGCATCACGCCCCCGGGCTCGGGCAGCGCGAAGAACTTCTACTCGAAATGCACCGCCTGCCAGCTCTGCGTGGCAGCCTGTCCCAATGACGTGCTGCGCCCTTCCTCCGACCTGGAGCACCTGATGCAGCCCTTCGCGTCCTACGAAAGGGGCTGGTGCCGCCCGGAATGCACCACATGCTCCGACGTGTGCCCCGCCGGCGCCATCCTTCCCGTCACGCCCGAAGAGCGTACAGCGGTCAGCGTCGGGAAGGCCGTATGGCACCGGGGCCATTGCCTACCCTGGCGGGACGGGGTGGAATGCGGCAACTGCGCACGCCACTGCCCGTCCGGAGCCATAGTGATGGTCCCTTCGGACCCGGACGATCCGGATTCCGTCAAGATACCCGCTGTCCTCGAAGAAAAGTGCATAGGCTGCGGCGCATGCGAATACGTATGCCCCTCAAGGCCGGTCAGCGCCATCCGCGTGGAAGGCTATGAAACCCATATAATCCGGTAGAGCCATGGAAAGAAGAGAATTCATAAAGACAGGCATAGCCGCCGGAGCTGCCGCTGCCCTCCCCGCCGGATGCGTTCCCGCAGCGAAAAAAGACGCCGGGACAGGAGGGATGAGCTACCGCTCCTGCGGCACCGACAAGGTTTCACTTCTCGGCTACGGCTGCATGAGGTGGCCGTTCAAGAAGGGTCCTGACGGCACCGAAATCCCCGACCAGGACAAGATAGACGAACTCGTCGACTACGCGATAGCGCACGGCGTCAACTACTTCGACACGGCGCCCGTCTATTGCCGCGGCCTCTCGGAAGAAATCACCGGGAAGGCCCTGGCCCGGCACCCTCGCGACAAATGGCTCATCGCCACCAAGATGTCCACCTTCGGCCACGACTTCGGCGAGAAGCAGTACGAGGAGAGCCTGAAGATGTACCACAACTCCCTGCGCCTGCTGCAGACCGACCATATCGACTACTACCTCATCCACGCCGTCGGCGGAGGCGGGCTCGAGCGGCTGCACAAGCGCTTTCTGGACATAGGCCTGCTGGACTACTTCCTCGCGGAACGCGAAGCCGGCCGGATCAGGCATCTCGGATTCTCCTTCCACGGGGATGTGAAGGTGTTCGACTACCTCCTCTCCATCCACGACCGGGTGCACTGGGACTTCGTGCAGATACAGATGAATTATGCCGACTGGACCCACCCCGGGAGAAGGAACGTCGAAGCCGAATACCTCTACGGGGAGCTTGAGAAGCGCGGGATTCCCGCCGTTATCATGGAGCCCCTGCTCGGCGGAAGGCTCGCGTCCCTGCCAGACCACCTCGCCGCCAGGCTGAAAGCCCGCCGTCCCGAGAGCAGCATAGCCTCATGGTCATTCCGCTTCAACGGCACCTTCCCCGGCGTGCTGACCGAGCTCAGCGGAATGAAGGTCATGGAGCACCTGGAAGAGAACATCCGCACTTTCTCCCCTCTGGAGCCCTGCTCGGAAAAGGAAATCGAGATGCTCCTGGATGTGGCAACCTCGCTGATGGAATACCCGCTGATCCCGTGCAATGCGTGCGACTATTGCATGCCCTGCCCGTACGGCATCGATATTCCGGGAATCCTGAGGCACTACGACAAGATGGTCGAAGAGGGCCTCATGGTCTCTTCCCCCGACGACAGTTCCTTCCGCAAGGCACGCCGCGCCTACCTCAGCAGCTACGGCCGCACGGTGGAACGCTTCCGCCAGGCCGACCACTGCATCGGCTGCGGCCAGTGCAACCCTCACTGCCCCCAGGGCATCGACATCCCGAAGGAACTCCGCAAGATCGACAAATACGTCGAGGGGCTCAAGACAAACACGGTTTAAACTTCCTGCCCGTTGTGGATGCGTAGTTGTTCCATGAACTCTTCCGGGGTGAACACCGGGAGGGCGGTGCAGGATTCGAAATGCTTCTTGTCGGCAGTGACTATCACGTCGCAGTAGCCTTCCGCGCAGGAAATCTGCAGGGCATCCTCAAAATCGGAGCACGACGAACGCACCGCGCGCCAGACGTCCATGTCCCCGACGGAGAGGATCTTCCATTTGTCGAGAAAGGTTTTTACACGCACAGTAAGTCCCTCTTTCCCGATGTACTTTCTCGCAATATACCAGATATTGGCTACGCTCAGGGAAGATATGCAAAGACGGTTGTCGGGATCATCCACCAGATCCATTACCTGCGTGGAAGCCTGCCGGAACTTCCTTTCGGGAAGGATAGTATCCAAAACCACATTGGTGTCAAGGAAGATTCTCATAGCCGGCATGTTTAGTCAACAAATACTCCAACTTCGGATCCGCCTCGATTTCTTCTTTCGTCCAGCCAAGGGAATTATCGATTCTCAAGCTCTCCACGACAAGGCTCGGTTTGAGAGGAAACTCCACCTTCGGCCATTCAAGTTCGGCCGGGGCGGTTTTCAAAAGAGCCTCCTCAACCAGCTTGTTGAGGCTTTTGTTCTCCCGGCGGGCCTTCAACTTGAGGCGCGAAACCAGGTTGCTGTCGAGACGGAAGGCCGTCTGGATTCTGGTAGATGTCTGCATAATCGGTCATTTTTTGCAAATATAGAAAGATATATCACACATCCCAATAGTGTTATACAATATTTTTCTGCAATCTTAACGATGTTTTTCGTATATTTGAGGTAATATGTCAAAACTCTTACAGACAACAGTGTTTGCCGCCCTTTCGGCCGGACTTCTGCTCGCTGGCGCGCTCCAGGTGCAGGCTAAGGGCCGCCTTCGCGTGGCCCTCGTCGGAGATCCGCAGGTGGACAGCGAGAAAGAACTCTCCTATGCCCGAAGGAGCATATACCGCGAACTGCGCGAAAGAAAGGACCTCGACCATGTCATAGTCCTCGGCGACCTTGTCAACGAAAAGACGGAACTGATCGCGCCTAGCGAAGCCTCCCTTGATTCCCTTCCCTGCCCCTGGGCACGCGTGAACGGCAACCACGACGGCCCGGACCCCGTCAAGGACACGGCCATCACGGCCGGAGGCATACGCTTCATCCTCATGGACGACGTGCGCAGGGTCCGCAAGCGCGGCTATGAAGGCGGCTTCAACGAGGCCCAGAAGCGCTGGCTCGACTCACTGGTGCGGGCCACTCCGGAAAAGATGCCCCTGGTCCTCTGCGCCCATATCCCCTTCACCGAGATCCGAGGCCGTGACTCCCTGCTGAACATCCTCGCAGGACGGGAGAAGGTCCTTCTGGCATGCGCCCACCTGCACCAGATCTATCGCAGCGTCCCATGGCGCGGCATCGAGGAACTGAACGCCGGGGCGACCTGCGGCAGCTGGTGGCGGGGGCTCAAGGACGAACGCGGCATCCCGTCGGCGCTTATGAACTGCGGCGCCCCGAGAGGCTATTTCATCGCGGATTTCCAGCCCGGCAGCGGGAAATGGTACCGCCTCTCCTACAAGGCCGTGGACCGCACTGACGAGGCCTCCGTCTGGCTCGAGGGCAACAGGCTTATAATAAACGTCTTCGGCGGCTCGCCTGAGGGAGATGTCACCGTAAAGGCCGGCGGCAGGACATATAAGGCCCGCCACAGCTATGAATACGCCCCTGAATGCATCGGGGTCATCAACTGGACCCGCTCTCACACGCGGGAATACCGCAAGGAACACAAGGAAGAGTTCATCCCGATGCGCAGGATGTCCTCCCCCCACATCTGGTCGGTGGAAGGCTTCGAAGGCCGGACCGGCGACGAGGTCCGGGTCATTTACACTGACAGGGCCATGAAATCGGACAGCCGCACATTCATACTCGACAAACCGGAACTGCAGCAATGAAAGAATACCTCTACAAACTCGAAATGAAGACCCGGGACTACGAATGTGACGCCCAGGGGGTCGTGAACAATGCGAATTACCAGCACTACCTCGAGGCCACCCGCCACGAATGGCTGCTCTCCGAAGGATTCTCCTTCCGCAAATGGCACGACGATGGCATCGACGTGATGGTCTCCGAGATAGACATAAAGTACAAGACCCCGCTGCGTGGCCAGGAGGAGTTCATCTCGTGCCTCAACCTCCGCAGGGAAGGCCCGAAGTTCATCTTCGACCAGGACATCTACCGCAAGGACGACGGACGCCTCTGCGTCAGCGCGCAGGTGACGACCGTATGCGTGATAAACGGCCGCCTTACGCGCGGGGACGAGATAGCCCCGCATTTCGAAAAATACCTCAAATGAAAAGGACACTCGCCCTCCTGGCCTTCCTGCTTGCCTGGACCATTCTCCCGGCCCAGACCGAGTACCGCCGCTATGACGTGCGCAGCGGCCTTTCGGAGAACAGCATACTGGACATAATGCAGGATCGCGACGGGTGCATGTGGTTCGCTACGCGCGACGGTCTCAACAAATTCAACGGCAGGGATTTCCAGGCTTACGGCTCTTTTTCGACCTCGAAGGAATCGATCTTCGCATGGTCCCTGCTGCAGCACTCCGACGGTAAGCGCATATGGGTCAGCACCACTGAAAGCCTGCGGCTCTTCGACCCTTCCAGCGGCCAGTTCAGCACCATCGGTCCCAAAGACAGGCACTCGGGCGTGCACGAAGCCACATACAATCCCGAGAACGGGCATCTCATGATCACCTCATGGGAGGGCCTGCTGGAGTATGACGACACCACCCTGGTAAAAGTCCATCTTCCCGGAGAGACTGTCGGCAATGTCCTTTCGGCCGGAAACGGCAGGCTCATCCTCGGCAGGGGGAACAAGGTCCTGCGCTTCGACAGCTTCAGCGGCTCGTTCGAAGAAGTGCTGACCATGGACGCGGAGGTCACATGCTTGTACCTTGCCGACGAGGAGACGGTCATGTGCGGTTCCTACGCCGGCCAGATCGCCAGTTTCAACCTCCGCTCCGGCGCCATATCCTTCATCCCTCACCCCGGGCTCGGGGTCAACCGCATCCACTGCATATTCACGGAATCGCCGGGACACTTCCTGATCGGCGCGGACAACGGCCTGTTCCACTATGACGCGGCACGGCGCATCCTCACGCAAGATACATCCTCCATAGGCACCGAGAGCATCTACCGCATCTTCAGGGACCGTGAGAACGGCCTGTGGATAGGTACATACTTCTGCGGCATCCAGTACCTGTCCCCGAAGCAGAAGCATATAGAATGGTACCGCGACGACGGCAGGGCGGGGACCCTGCGAGGCAACGCGGTCAGCGAACTCGTCGAAGACTCCCGCGGAAACCTCTGGATTGCCACGGAGAACGCCGGACTGAACTATTTCGACCGGTCTTCCGGCCGTTTTGCCGACTATACCTCCAAGTCCCACGACAACCTCCATGCCCTCTGCCTCGACGGCAGCCGCCTTTGGATCGGTACTTTCAGCAAGGGCTTGGACTGCATGGATTTAAGGACAGGGTCCGTACGCCGTTTCGACACTTCTGACGGCCTTCCGCATGACAACGTCTATTCCCTTCTCAAGGCTTCCGACGGACGGCTGTACATAGGCACGTTCAGGGGCATCGCAAGCTGGGACGGGGAGCGCATCCGCAAGGAGGAAAAAGCCGGCGAGGCCTTCACTATAGACCTGGCCGAAAGCGCAGACGGCACCCTGTGGGCGGCCTGCAAGCACTACGGCATCCGGTTCAAGAAGCCGGGCGGCGACTGGGAGAGCCTGGACGCTCCGTACGCCTACTTCTCGAGCGTCTTTGTCGACCGCCATGGCGACCCGTGGTTCACCACGGAGGACAAGGGCCTGTTCCGGCTCCGCGGCGGCAGCCTCGAGCACATTGGCCCCGAGATGAACCTGCCTAGGGCCATCTACTACCGCATCCTGGAGGACCGCGACGGAATACTATGGATATCCTCGCACCGCGGCATCGTCAAGTACGATTACGCCCGGCGCTCAAGCGTCATCCTGACCGGCGAGGACGGCCTGCAGAGCAATCAGTTCAACTTCCGGTCCAGCCTCCGGACTTCCGACGGCAAATTCTGGTTCGGCGGCGTGAACGGCCTGAACGCCTTCTTCCCATTCCAGATCGAGTCAAATACAGTTCCTCCCGTAGCCGCAATCAGGTCCATGGACGTGCAGCGCGATGCCATAAGGATAGAATTCGACTGTTACAGCTATGTCGCGCCGAGCAGCAACCGCTTCTCATGGAGGATGAAAGGATGGCAGGACAAGTGGGTGGAAACGGCGGTACCCGAAGTCACCCTGCTGCATCTTCCCGCCGGCAGGTACAACTTCGAACTGAAGGCCTGCAACAACGACGGGGTGTGGAGCACCGACGTCGCATCCGTGCCCATCACCGTCAGGCCCCATCCCCTCGCCAGCAGGGCAGCCATACTGATCTACGCCCTGCTGCTCACGGGCGGCGGGATCCTTCTCTACCGCGCATGGAAACGGCGCAAGGAGGAGAAGGCACGCATGCTCCGCGAAGAAGAGAACATGAAACGGGACCGCGAGGCGGCAAGCGAAAGGATACGTTTCTTCACCCAGATAGCCCACGAGATCAAGACGCCCGTGTCCCTCATCCAGGCCCCGCTCGAGAAGGTCATTTCCGAGGGCAAATGGGATCCGTCGATACGGCCCGACCTTGAGACCATGTCGAAGAATTCCAGCCGCCTGCTGGAGCTCATACGGCAGCTGCTGGACTTCCGCAAGATAGACCAGGAAGGCTACAAGCTCAGTTTCAGCCCGTCCAACCTCAACCTCCTGCTGATGGACATAGCCGAGCGCTTCGTCCCTGTCGGCGGAGGCCCGTCCGTCGGTCTCGAACTGCCGGACGAGGCCGTGGTCTGTTCCGTGGACGAGGAGGCCATAACAAAGGTCGTCAGCAACCTTCTCTCGAATGCGGTGAAGTACGCATCGTCAAAAGTTCAGCTGACCCTCTCGCGGGACGCCGACAACGTGGTCATCACCGTCGGCGACGACGGCCCAGGCATACCGAAGGAGTTCAGGGCCAAGGTGTTCGAGCCGTTCTTCAGGGTGGACAAGAACTCCAGCGGAGGCGTAGGGATAGGCCTGAGCCTCGTGCGTCTGCTCGTGGAGAAGCATTCCGGGACCATCGAGGCGGGGGTCTCACCTCTCGGCGGAGCACAGGTCACGGTGACCCTGCCGTACATCGAGGGCAGCGAAAAGATAGGGACATCCCCCGTCAGGCCGTTCCTGCAGGGCCGCTCATCCATCCTTATCGTCGAGGACAATCCCGACATGCTGGACTTCCTCAAGAGGAATTTCGAAGAGCAGTACAATGTCGCCACGGCGACAGACGGCCTGGAGGCTCTCGAACTGCTGAAAAAGGATCCCTTCGACCTTGTGATCAGCGACATCATGATGCCCCGGATGGACGGCTTCGAGCTGCTCCGCTCGATCCGCGAGGACGAAATGACCGACTACATCCCCTTCGTGCTGCTCTCCGCGCGCGATTCCCTGGACGACAAGATCCTCGGAATGGAAAGAGGTGCCGACGCCTTCGTCGAGAAACCCTTCTCCTTGGACTTCCTCAAGGCCACCGTCGCGAATCTCATCGAGAAACGTCAGCGCACCCAGCAGGATCTCCTGTCCAACCCGGAATCCAGGCACAAGAGCGCCGGATTCTCCAATGCGGATACGGAGTGGCTGGAAAAGGTGGACGCCCTGATCAAGGAGCGTATGACGACGGACGGTTTCGGAGTGGAGAACCTGGCATCGGAACTTGCGATAAGCCAGTCCAACCTGCAACGCCGGCTAAAGGGTCTGACAGGGGCTTCCCCCGTAGACTACATACGCCTGATACGGCTCAAGGAGGCGGCTTCGCTGCTCCGCGAGGGACGATACCGCGTCGGAGAAGTCTGCTACATGGTCGGCATCAACAACCTCTCCTACTTCACGAAGTGCTTCAAGGCGCAGTTCGGCATCCTTCCGAAAGATTATCCCGAAAAGAAATCCAAATAAAAAAAAGCCCGTCAGGGCTTTTTGAGGGTTGTTGTGAAGGTGGCCTTCTTCCCCGCGGGGAGGGTGACGGACCAGCCCGCGATGACGCGGTTGGAGATTGAAGGATCCCAGCTCCGGGAAGTCCATGAGGACGGCCGGACGGTGCTCCAGGACTTATAGACTGGCTTGACGTCGGAAAGGGAGCTGCTCACCGTGAGTTCACGCGTTATCGATGCATCCGCAAGAGCCTTGAAGACAACCTTGCCGGAGGAGACGCTGCAGTTGGAAACCGACAGCATCCTCCACTCGAGGGGACAATCCAGCCCAGGAAGGGCCTCTATCTCGTCCGTAATTTCGAGGTCCTTGCCGCCGACCAGGGCTATCGTACGCCGGGCGCTCTTGACCTGTCCCTTCATAGGGGCGCTGAGATCGAGCGTGAAACTCTGCCGGGAAGGAGTGTCCTCTGTCGCGACTATGTTCGCCTGTCCGGAGACCCATTGGTCGCTGGGATGCAGCTTGTTCGCGACGGAGCCGTCGTTGGCATATGCGGAGATGGTGCTGTGGCAGAGATTGTTCACGCGGAAAGTATCCCAGCGCAGGCCCTTCTGCGAAGTGTCGCCGCTGCGGCTGCCGGCCGCCTGCAGGGCCGCGAACCAGGCGCTGTAGGACGGGCGCATGATATCGTCGGACCACCTCTGTCCTTCGGCCTCGAAGACGAAGGATCCTGCGTCCATGTGGCCGTGGGAAGTGTTCATCGAAGCCCAGGTATCGGCGTGGCCTCCCTTGACGCAAAGGTACACGTCTGAGGCGTCATAGTTCCAGCCATGCCGTATCATTCCGACAGGGATCTGCCCTCCGCAGTGCCACATCGTCGCGGCGGGAGGCGTAATCCCCTTGGAGTCCATGCCATAATCGTAAATGTAGCAAGGAACCAGCGGAAGACGCCTGGGCAGCGACGAAGCGTACTTCCCGTTGTCCAGCAGATGCTTTTCCCCGTATGCCAGGGAAGGGTCGTCCTTGCGGGCCGCAAACCACCACGAGGCGAGAAGAGGGTTGTCGTAGGTGTTTCCGCCGTCATTGAACGAGAATGACGTGTCGCGGGTACCATGGGTGAAAACGGCGAATCCGCCGCTGTCCATGAAGCCGGAGACCTCCCTGAGACCGCCCGTACTGCCGAAAATGCGCTCGAGGGATTGCAGGAGTATGACTTCGTTGCCGGTGCCGTACTCCCAGTAATTGCTGCCCTCCGGGTAGCCGCCCCCGCCGGCATAGACTATGCCCATGGCGTGCTTGTTATCCTCAAGGCCGGCCTCTATGTTGTTTACCGCCAGGGCCTTGTCCTTCTCGTAGATGGCAAGTGATGCGCTCATCACGCCGGAGTTGGCCACCTGATTCCAGTTGCCTATGCACTGGCGGTAACCGTTGTCCGTGGAGGGACGTATGCCGTTGCGGACCATGGCCTTGTGCGCGTTGACCCTCTCTTCGAGGGAAAGGTCGTAGTAGGCCCAGTCGTAGGCTATGGCCACGGCCTGGCTGATTTCCCCGAAACTGAGGGCGCTGGAAGAGTTCCAGTTGCCCCACGAGGAGACCTTGCGCAGATCGGTCCTGAGCTTCGCAAGGAAAGTCGGCTTGGCCGTAAGGCGCCACGCGTACGCAAGGTACAGGAGATGTTCCACCACCTTCTCGTGCGAAGCCGGGTCGGTCAGCTCCTCGTCCGCGGAGACGATGTCGCCGGCATGGGCAACGATAAGGGAATGGATCTTATAAAGGGTAGGATTGGAAAAGCGTTCACTGGTGACCTTCTTTTTCAGGGTGGCGAAGTCCTCCTCCCCCATCAGCAGACGGGGGTGTCCGGCCTTCGCCAGGATCGAATAATCGAAGGTCCTGGACGGGTCGGCGGCCGGGTCGTCCGCTTCCTCGACAAAGCCCGGGTGGGGGTCAGTGCCGGGATTGGTCCCTGGGTCATCTCCGGGGTCCGTGCCCGGATCGGTGCCGGGGTCATCTCCGGAATCCGTGCCGGGAGTCTCAGTCCCTGAAGGCTCGGGCTTGCAGGAGTGCAGCACAAGGAGCGGCAGCGACGCCGCTCCCCCGAGGAGGAGCAGCGTCAGCAGCGCTCTTGCAATGCGACGGGAAAGCTTTTCCATTCCGCAAAGATAGTAATACTAACGGTTCGCCGTATCCTTCATGCAACGCATGGCAGCAACATGGCTGCTCCTGTTGTTGTTGATCAGGACATCAGTGTCATTGGCTATGCTTTCCACGTACAGCCAATAACCTCTGCGCTTGTAGGCACTGTCCGAGAAATAAGACAGCCTGTCAGACCAGTTCTTTCCGGAAGAGTATGCAAACCCTGAAGCGTTTCCTTTTTGCTGACCTGCAAAAGGAATCACGACGGTCTTACCCCCTTCGGTAAAGGTGAGCATCTTGATAGGGCTGGTCGCCTTGGACGCTTTGTCCTTGATCTCAGTCAACAAGGCAGGAGAAATGACCTTCCATCCTTTCGGGCAAGGGTCGAAGATCGATTTCTTTCCGCCGAGTGACGCACTGTACGATTCCGTATTACCCCAAAGATCGACATGGACCTCAGTGGTCCTCAGCCAGTGGAAATCGAAATCAGAATCAGAAGCATCATCCCTCAGGACAATATTCTCTGCCTGGGCTGCAGACTCGGCGAGAGTATGGACAGCAGCCGTCGTAGTAGGCCGGATAGAAGAACCATAACCGAAACAGAACGGCCGGCCCCATTGGAAATAGAGACCGCCTTGCTGGTTCTGGGTCCCCGTAGCAGGATCATAACCGCCGAGATTCCTGTCCATGATGACACCATTCTCAAGAGTAATCTCCTGCGGTTCCGTACCCCAGATGCTGAACTTCCATATTACATTCTCGGAGGAATCCAGAATATCGAAGAAACCGGCGACAGACGTTTTCGAGCTGGCTATGGCAGCACTGGAGCGGCCAATCTGCACAGCAGAAATATCAGCAGGAAGGGCAATGATGCCCTTGCTGGAAGACTGCGTTCCGTTGACGGACCATGTAGTCCAGGTGCCGGTATTCACGACGTCTGCAATGAAGCACTTGACTTTTGCAGGTTTCTTGGCATAACGCATCACATTGAAGAAATCACCTTGCGCACGGAAGTCGAAACTGATTGTCGTGCTGGCAGCGGGATTGATCATGATGCAGTTGGTATTGCCGTAGCACCAGCCTTCAGCAGGGATGTACCTCGTGCAGACGGGGTTATACCAGTCGACATCGTTCTCGGAGAGATTCGCGGCGATGGTAATGCCGTGGACCTTGCCGGCGGTGAGGGTCTTGCCCTCGAACTTCACGGGAATCTGGACCGTAGCATCGGGGACGCCGTTGTAAGTGCCCTTCAAAGTGGCTACGGCATAGAAATCCGAAGCGGAATCGACGGGCTTGGCGGTGAACCATGCCTCCTGGGATCCGGAAAGGGCCTCGGGAGCGGTGAACGAAACGCCGACCCTGTCGGTCACGTCGTCCGCAAGCGCGGCGGTCGGGCTGAAGAGCGAGACGTCAGTCAGCTGCAGGTCGGCAAAATCGGTCGAGGACACGGTCACGTGCACGATAGCCGGGCTGTGGCTGAGGGTGAAGTTCATCGTCGAGCCGGCCGTGAAGGGGAAAGCCGCGGATTCGGCATAAGTGACGTCGGAAAGGTCCTTGGCCCCGGGAGCCGCCTGGACCTGGGCCGATTTGATCGAAGCCGCGCCATAGACAAGCCTGACGGACGTGCCGTCGGTGATGGCGGCCGTGGTGGCGAAGATGCCGCTGTGCTGTCCCTCGCCGCTGACGAGGGTGGCGGTCCCGAGGGTGCTGTTGTCGGCGACCTTTACGATGGTGAGTTCATCTCCGGCGCTCCAGAGGGCATTCCAGGTGGAACCGACCTTGTCCCCTACGGAAATACGGGTGTCGGCGGAGCAGACGAAACGGGTTTCGGCTCCCTCGGTAGTGGTCACTGAAGGTTCGGATACCTTCTCGCAGGCTGCCATAACAAGGACGGCAGCGAAAATGGCTGAATACTTTTTCATTTTCCTTTCCTCCATACTACCAGATTTCTTCTTCAAATTCTCCGGGATTTCCCGTGAGGCTCTCACAGAGGATATCCTCCGGATCCAGTTTGCATTCCTCCATCTGCGGAGCAATGTAATAAACATGTTTTTTCATAATATATGGATTTAATCTTCTTTCTGGCATCTTATGCTGTTACGCTGGGCCTTCTGGGCGGAGTGGCGGTCACTGCGGTAAATGGCCGCGGACCAGTAGCCGTACTCGAGACAGGTTGCGCGCCCGTGGTGCTTCTGGTCGGAGTTGCAGAAGGCATTGGCCCAGGCTTCGAGGTTATAGTCACAGACGGAACCTGACCTCTTCGTGTAGCTGCCGCTTCCGTAGAGGAAACCGGCCCAGGGCCAGATGTCGTACGACTTGCCATCTTCCGAATAGACGAACGGAGCTCCGTCCACGGGAACCGCGAGGACGGTCTCGCCCTTTCCGGAAGAAGTATTGAACCAGGGGGACTTGGGATTAAGGTAGTAGCCCTCGCTCTCCGGGTCGTGCACCTGGAGAGTGGACTTGTTGGTGGACTCCCAGGTGAGAGCCTTCTCGCTGATGGTCTTGAAGACCTTGCTGTCCGGCACGCGGTAGCCGTCCGGGCAGGGGTCGAAGATGGTCTTGTGGCCCTTCTCATCGGGATCATACCACTCTTTCTCCGTGTTGTTGTAGCCTCCCCAGAGATCGTTTCTCTGTCCGTCCGCCTGCTGCCAGTCGCCATAGGTATTGCGGCCGACTTCGTTGTTGTAACCGTAGACGGTGGTCGGGTTATGGATGGCCGTCTCGATCGAAACGCTCTCATCGGCATCCTGGAAAGTGTAGTATACAAGGCCGTTCGTGTTGGTCCATGTCAGAGGGTCCTTCCTTCCCCACTGGAAGTAGGCGCAGGCCGGGTCGTCGAATTTGCCGAGCTCCGCAGCCTTCTTCGGGCCGTAAGCCTGGCCGAGATAGCGGTCCATCAGGGTGAATCCCTCGGGATAGACTATATCCTGGGGCTCGTCGTCGGGAACGTAGCCTATGACCATGTATGACCAGATGATGTTGTAGTCCTTGTCGTAGATGGCGACGGTGCCCCAGCGGCCGGTGCAATAGCCCTGGTCGAGGACATAGACGTCAAAACTGTAGTCGGCGCCCAGAGAATGGGTGGGAATCTCTTCCCTGCGCGTGGCCGTATTGCCTCCTTCAGGCTCGAGCGAGAGGAAGCGGCGCACGCCCGTGGCCTTGCTGCCGCAGCCCATTTCGGACGGGGAAAGCAGGGCGTAGTACTTCGGCTCGACTACGCGGCTGAAATCTCCCCTCGCCTTCGCGTCGATGTGGACGGTGGTGTAAGTGTAGGTACCGGCGGCCTTGTCCTCTTCAGAACGGACAGGACGGACGGCGTAGTAGGTGTTGGCATGGCCGTAGGCATAGTAGCCCACAAGGTCCCTCTTCTCGGTCGGCTCGTACCAGGGGCAGTCGATGTCCGTGGTCTTCAGGTCCCCGAGATCGATGGTCGTAAGGGTGCCTGCAGGGAACTTGCAGGCCTTTTCGAAGCGCTTCGGGATCGTGACGCTTTGCCCGTCTTCGCGGATGAAGCTCACGGAAACCCACATCTCGGCCGCGGAATAATCGCCCGGAAGGACGGTAAGATACAGTTCGCTCGCGGAAGGCGCGGCGCTGAAATCATGTTTGGAGACCTCTACGCTGGCAGAATACTTTCCGGAAGCGTCCGAAGTCAGTTCGCCGGTCTGGGGATTGTATGACCAGGAGCCCACCAGCGAGGCTTCCTTCTTCATGTCGAAGAGCTGGACGGAATGGATCTGATATCCTGCAAGCTCTGTCGAGGTCGCCTTGAAACAGATGTAGGCCATGCGGTGCGTGAGGGTGAAGGATACCTTGTTCTCGCCCGCCTTGACGGAGGCCATCGCGGTGGAGAAGCCGTTGGGGCCGATCTTCTTGTCGCCTACTGCATCCTGGAACTGCCTGGAGGCAAGTTCTCCCTTGACGGAAGCGGTCTCGACATCGATGGTCGTGCCTTTCACCCAAGGATAGTAGATGAAGAACTGCTCGTCGCTGTACTGGGGATAGGTGATGGTCTCGACCACGGTAACGGGGTCTGCGCCCTCCTCTTCCGCCGGAACCGTATAGATGTTGTCCACAGGGGCGAAGAGGCCGTTCGACATACCCACCGAGGCTTCCAGCAGCTCGGCCTTCATGTTCTCGTTCATGGTCTCCGTCTGGTCGAAAGAGAAGATGCCGATGGCATCGCCCTTGGACCAGGTCAGATGGTAGACACCGTCTTCGGCGGCGCCGAATGCCGTACGGGTCGAAGCGAATCCGCCTTCGAAAAGGAGGCGCGGGGCCTTCTGCGGCGCGGGACCGTTTTCATCGAACTGCCTCGAGCAGGAAAGCAGGGTGGCCGCAGAGAGGGCCAGGACTGCGAGTATAAGTTTATTGCGTTTCATACCGGAGTCTCTTTAAAGGGTGTTTTCATTGACGGAACCGGCACCGCTTCCACCGCCGATGACGATGGATCCGGCTTCGAGGGTCTTGAAAGTCGCGGTCTTGAA
The DNA here is from genome assembly GCA_016281435.1 of Bacteroidales bacterium. Next base: position 13,791 of record JAEEIQ010000087.1, on the reverse strand, counting down.
CGCCACGACATCCATGTCCTTGTTGAAGGCCACTACGCCGATGAAATAATCGGTCTCAGGTTCGAGGTCCTTTGCAGCCGAATCGTAGGGCAGGACTATGGCCGAGCCGTTGCGGGTAATCCATGTCTTGACGGCCTCTTCGTCCTCAAGGCTGCCCAGCGCGGCCTGCACATCCGAAAGACGGATTGCATCCACCATCCTGACAAGCGTGGGGCTTCCAGTCGCAGAGACGCTGACAGAAGCGGTCTGGATGGCGATGTCGCTGATTTCAACCGTGAACTCCACAGGGTCCTCCTTCGGAGTCTTGGGCTGCTTTTCGCATGAGTACGGCAGCAACAAGGTAGCAAGCGCCGCCGTGAGCAATAAGATCTTCTTTTTCATAATTATTCCCATCCGGGGTTTTGTTTGAATTTTTTCATAAGGTCGAGTTCTGTCTGCGGGATTGGCTGGATTTCATGCCTGCCGCAGATCGTAAATTCTCCGGCAAGGTAATACGCCCCGAAACCTTCCCTCCATCCTTCCAGACTGTTGTATGTGTTCATCACGCTGTCATAATAGATACCCCAGCGGATGAGGTCCTGTTTGCGCTGCCCCTCGAAGCAGAGCTCGTAGGCACGCTCGTCGCGTATGGCCTGGCGGAACTGCGCCTGGGTCATGCCTGCGGGAAGGTCCGCCACGCCGGAAGCGTCGTTCTCCGGAAGGCCGAAACCGCGGCGGCGTACCGCATTGACTGCGGCATAGGCGGAATCGGCAGGGGCACCGTCAGCCTCGTTGAGGGCCTCCGCATACATCAGCAGGACGTCGGCGTAACGCAGGAGATACCAGTTGGCGTTCGAGTAGTTGCCCTCGGATATCTGCTTGTCCATGGGAACGTACTTCGTGAGGTCGTATTTAGCCACGTAGAGGCCGTCCTTGAAAGGCTGGCGGTATCCCGTCTGGGCGCCGTCGGCCATGGCCTTTTCGAAGCTTATGTCCTTGTTGGAATAGGTGCTGATGCTCTTCTTCGTCGTACCGTCATAGTAGTAGTCGGCGGCGCTGAGGGACCACCTGAGATCCTTGTCGTAGTCCTTCCAGGAACCCATGAAGGTCGGAAGGGCCCTATAGCGTGCGTCGACGCGCACGAGCGGCGAAGTGTTCGTCACGACATAGACTCCGTTCCACTTTCCTATGTACCCGCTGTTGTTCTGCGAGGAATTGCTGGAGAGGGTCGGGGAATAGAAGCTGATTTGGAACAGGCTCTCGGTGGGATCCCAGACTCCGTTGCAGACGTTCCTCCAGAGGTCTTCGTAGTTCTTCAGCAGGGAGTGCCCGCCTTCCTTGATAATCCGCCGGCACACATCCGCGGCCTCCCTCCACTTGCTCGCGTCTTTCAGCGGTTCTCCCGCGCGGGTGACAAGGGCCCGGGCGAGAATGCCGAGGGCGCTTTCGCGGGAGACCATGAAGGAATTGTCATCCCTGACGGCATCCTGCATGGCCCAGGGAAGGGCTTCGGCGGCTTCCCGGAGTTCGGTCTCCACGAAGTCGTAAATCTGTGCGGACGGAATCTGCTCGAAGGTGGAAGGATGGCGGTGAGACTCTTCCGTCGTCGTCAGCAGGGCTATGTCGCCGAAAAGGCGCGTCAGCTCGAAGTACATCAGGGCCCTGAGGGTCCTCGCCTCGGCGACATAGACATCGACCTTCTGCTGGTCGGCTTCGGTCATGCCCGGCCTGGCCTTGGCCACCCTTTCCATGAAGTCGTTGGCATAGTAGATTTCCTTGTATGCGGCGCCCCATGTGCTCAGGAGATAGGCGTGGGAAGGAGTATGGGCATTAAGGCAGATGTCGCGGTTGTTGACGTTCTGGTGGCCGTCGACCTTCGCGATGTCGGTAGGGAGGTCGTAGATGATTGACAGGTAGTAGCCGTACAGCGAATTGGTGCCCAACTGCCTGTACATCCCCAGGAGGACGTTGTTCGCAGAGGCAGCATCGACGATGAAACCGTCTTCGTCGACGTAGTTGTAAAGCTTCTCGTCAAGGTTGCAGCCGGTCGCAAGGACCGCAAGCAGGAGTATCACAAACTTTTTCATACCTCTCAGAATTTAAGTTCGGCGCCGAAGATCCAGGCCGTGCTCTTGGGATAACTGCTGTTGTCGAGGCCCGGCATGAGCGGGTTGGAAGAAGAACTCACTTCCGGGTCGTAGCCCGTGTAGCGGCTCAGGCAGAAGATGTTGTTGCCCGTGACGTAGAGCCTCAGCCTGCTGATGCGGGCCTTCGAGACGAGTTTGTCGGGGAAGGTGTAGCCGAGGGTCATGTTCTTCAGGCGCAGGAACGACCCGTCCTCGATGAAGCGGGAGTAGATGTCGTGCGTGACGTAGCCCTTCAGCGAAGGGACGTTGTCGGATGCGTGATAGACCGTCCAGCGGTCGGCGACCTCCTTGAGCATGTTGCGGCTCTTGCTGTTGGACTTCGTGGTGCGGAAACGCGTGACGTTGTAGATGTCGTTGCCGTAGCTGTACTGCAGCATGAAGGAGAAGTCGACACCCTTGAAATAGACCGTGTTGGTAAGGCCTCCGAACCAGTCGGGATAGCCGTTTCCTATAACGGTACGGTCGTCCGGCGTGATCTTGCCGTCCTTCTTGACGTCCACGTACTTGACATGGCCCGGAGTCATCGTGACGCCGGCATGGGATGACATGTCGACGACACCCGGCTTCAGGGTGACGCTCAGGTCCGGGGCTATGTTGAAGTCGGAGTACTGGTAGATGCCGTCGAAGACGAAGCCGTACATGTTGCCGAGCGGCTGCCCGACTATGGCGATATAGTCGTTGTTGGTGTTGTTCGAATCAAAGCCGCTGCGGGAGTACATGTACTTGGTTCCATCCTGCAGCGAGACCAGAGTGTTGCGGATGAAGGAGATGTTGAAGGCCGTGGTCCAGGAGAAATCCTTCTTCGAGACATTGATGCTGTTGAGGGAGATCTCGACGCCCTCGTTGCGTATCTGGCCTATGTTCTGCCACTGCGAGTCCCATCCGGTGACCTGGGCCAGGTTCTGCTTGAGCAGGAGGTCCCTGGAGTCCTTGCGGAAGAGATCGACAGTCCCGCTGAAACGGTTTTTCAGGACAGAGAAGTCTATTCCGGCATTGAGGGTCTCCGAGCCTTCCCAGCGGAGGTCGGGATTGGCCAGCTGGCGCGGTACCAGAGCCGTGACCTGGCCGTTGCCGCGGCCGTACTTTACGGATGTGTAGATATCGCTCGACAGATAGCTGCTGATGCGGTCGTTGCCAACGGTGCCCCAGCCGAGGCGCAGTTTCAGGGAATCGAGCCATTTCTTGCTCCAGCCCTTCATCCAGGGCTCGTTGGAGATGGTCCACGCGGCTGAGAAAGAGGGGAAGAAACCCCAGCGGTTCTCGCCGGAGAAGACTGAAGAAGCATCGGCGCGTATGGTGCCCGTCAGCATGTAGCGGCTCTTGTAGCTGTAGAAGCCGCGGGCGAAGTAAGACAGGCGGCTCTTGTCGGTGAAGGAAGTCTCCACAAGGCTCGCGATGTTGCCCATGCTGAGCTGATGGACTCCGAGATTGTCGATAGGGAATTCCTTGGACTGCCCTGTAAGGTACTCGGTGCTGTTGTAGGAATACTCGTGGCCGAGGGTGGCGATGATCTTGTTCGCGTTTCCCTTCCCGCCGAATTTCTTCTCGTAGGTGAGGACGTTGTTGACGGTGTAGCGCAGCCCGGTCTGCATCTTCGACTGGCCGTAAGCGCCTCCGGAGCGGAGGGCCTGCTGGCTGTCGGAATGGTAGAAACTGTCCTGGCGCATGTTGGCCTGGTTCCAGCTGCCGGAGACCTTGAAACTCAGGCCCTCGATGATATTCCAGGTCAGGGATCCGTTGGCCATCCATGTGTAGGTAACGGTCGATGCGTCGGTGGTATAAGCGGCCTTCAGGGGATTGTAGCGGTCGTTGTAGGAGTTGTCCTCGTCGGGGTCGAAGGCCGATCCGAGGAGGCGATCGTCGCTGAGTTTCAGGCCTCCGGTGGGACGGTATTGCAGGACGTTGATGAGCGTGTAGCCGCTCGTCCCCATGCCGTACTTGTTCTGTTTCGTGAAATTCACGTTGGCATCCGCAGTCACGTTCTTCGTGAGCTGGCGGCGGAACTTCAGCCTGCCCGCATCCTTGATGTAGCCGCTGTTGGCATAGATGCCGTTCTCGTCGAAATGGGAGAAGGACGCCGTGAAACTGGAAGTCTTCGTGCCGCCCTTGATGCTGATGTCGTGATTCTGGGACCATGTATTCCTGAAGGATACGTCCTGCCAGTTGATGCCGTAGCCCACGGCCTTGTAGTCATCCATGGTCTGGTACTTGTACGGAACGCCGTCGTCGTCGACCCCCGCCTTGAAGTAGCGGTAGTCGTCGCCGGGATTCTGCTCGTGCTGCAAGGCCACGTACTCGTAGGCTGATAGAACTTCGAGCCGCTTGGAAAGGACACGGTAGCTCATCGAGCCGTTGTAGGACACCTGGGTCTTGCCTTCGGCGCCGGACTTCGTCGTGACGAGCACGACGCCGTTGGCGGCGCGCGCCCCGTAGATGGCCGAAGCCGACGCATCCTTGAGGACCTCGATCGAGAAGATGTCCTGCTGGGCAAGGTAGTCGATGTTGCTGACCTCGAACCCGTCCACGATATAGAGAGGGGAAGCGTCCCCGTTGACGGTGCCGACACCGCGTATCAGGATCTGGTATCCGCCGCCCGGGGTTCCGTCCGCCGAGGTCACACTGACGCCGGCGAGCTGACCGCCGAGTGCCGTGGCCACGTCGCCGGTGCGGAAGTTTTCAAGGGCTTTCGAGGACACGGACGAGACCGAGCCGGTCAGGTCGCTGCGCTTCATCGTGCCATAACCGACCACAACGGCTTCGTCGAGAAAGGTCGTATCGGGGGTGAGGCTTACGTCCACGGTGCCGCGCCGTCCCACTTCTTCCGAGACCTCCTTGTAGCCCATGTTGCTGAAGACCAGCGAGGAGCCGGCCGCTACGGTGATGCTGTACCGCCCGTCCAGGTCGGAGAGCACCCCGTTGGATGTCCCCTTTTCTATGACGGCGGCACCCGGGAGGGGCTCGCCGGCTTCGTCGGTGATGCGTCCCTTGACGGTCACACGGTTCTGCGCAAGGAGTGACGCCGCTACGAGTATGGCCACAACGGCCGCAAAGAATCTTTTCATGGCATCAGTCGGCTTTAAGCATGTTCACGGTCACGGCTTCCGGGTATTCCCACTTCTTCCCAGCGGCCTCGCAGGAAATGCTGACGACATAGGTACCGTCCTTCAGGGAAGCTGTCTTCTGGAGACGGAAGGTGCCGCTCGTCCCGTCCACCTGGAAGGAATAGTCAGCCCCGATGGGACCGTCCAGCTTGGGATTGTAGTAGGCCACACCGTTGCGGGAGATGGCATAGATCTGGAAGGCGGTCGGCTGCGGGCCTATGTAGGAGGGCGTCACCGCCACGCCCTCGCCGGGATGGACTTTCGTCACGCCCATGTAGTACAGGGCGAACTCACGGGTGTCGGTCGTCTGCGTCTTTTCGCAGGAAACGGCCGCAGCAAGGATCGCAGCAAAAGTCAGGAGTGTTAAAGCGTAATGTTTCATCTGTGGTCGGGTCTTACCCAATCACAAAGGTAACCCATACCATATTTATAAATTAACGCAAATCGGGCGATATTTAACATTTTTTCCGGCCGCGGGCTCGGGCCCCGGCAGGCATCCTGCCGGTATGGAGGGGCGCCTGTCCGTTTTTTTACTATATTTGCCGAAACAGTTTCAATGATATGAGATCCGCAATCTACGGCGCAGGTTCGCTCGGAACCATCCTCGGCGCGTTCATCACGAAGAACGGAGGACAGATAGACCTTATCAACCACAACAAGGCGCACGTGGCCGCCCTGAAGGAAAAGGGCGCGCACGTCGTCGGCACAGTCGATTTCGTGCAGGCCGTCACCGCCCTCACGGATGAGGAAATGGAAGGCGTTTACGATGTCATCTTCCTCATGACGAAGCAGCTGCAGAACGCGGAGGTCGTGGAATTCCTCAAGCCCCACCTCGCCGAAGACGGCGTCATCGTGACCCTGCAGAACGGACTCCCCGAGCCTGGTATAGCCGGAATCGTCGGCGAGAGGCGCGTGCTCGGCTGCACAGTAGCATGGGGCGCCACGATGCAGGGTCCCGGAGTGTGCGAACTGACCAGCGCCCCGGACGCCCTTACCTTTTCGCTGGGCGGGATAACGAAGGAGCCCAATCCCCGCCTGCCGGAGGTAAAGGCCCTGCTCGAGCTGATGGGAAAGGTGGACGTCGAGGAGAACTTCCTCGGCACTCGCTGGAGCAAGCTCCTTATCAACGCGGCCTTCTCCGGAATGAGTGCTGTGCTCGGAACAACTTTCGGGCAGGCCGCAGGGAACAAGGCATCCCGCAAATATGTCCAGGCCCTCATCAAGGAGTGCATCGACGTCTGCTCGAAGGGCGGAATCCGCATAGAGCCCGTCCAGGGGAAGGACATCGTCAAGCTCCTGGACTACCACGGTCCGCTGAAGAAGGCCCTGTCGTTCTTCATAATACCCATAGCCATACGCAAGCACGCCCTCCTGAAGGCCAGCATGCTGCAGGACCTCGAGAAGGGAAAACTCACCGAGGTGGACTCCATCAACGGCTCGGTATGCGCTTTCGGGCGCAAGGTAGGATGCCCCACGCCCTGCAACGATGCCGTGGTGGACATCATCCACCGCTGCGAGAGGGGCGAACTCAAGCCCTCGTTCGACAACCTGAAGTACTTCCCGAAAGAAAACTAGCCACAGTCACCCGATATGGATCCCAAAGAACCGTTTGTCATCACAATCAGCCGCGAGGTAGGCTCGAGGTCGATCCCAGATACAACCGGGAGTTCAGGCTGGACGTCTTCATAACCGCTTCCATGCCTTCCCGGCCTAGAAATAGTAAGTGAAGCCTATTCCCAAATCACCCTGGTAGGACTTGTAGAAAAGACGGGCATCGATGTGCCGGCCTGCGAGGCCAATCTGGTATTTCGTGCAGCCCCAATAGGTCCCGATGAAATCGAATTCATATCCGGCGCCCAGGTAGCCGGAGAAACGGTCGCCCCTGAGGAGGTTCACATTCAGCATCAGGGGGATCTGGAATCCTTGCAGGCGCGGACCGTAGATAAACCTCAACTTCCCGACCAGATTGATCCACTGCTCCGGTGTCCCTGCCCGTGCGCTCACACCCAGCCCGAAACTGGGCCAGGTCGACACCGGGAGGAAGAAATCCGCCGAAGCGTCGACTCCCGGACGTATCCCGACCCTCCCCTTCCCTGAGAGTGACACACAGACAAGGGCGGCTGCAAGTATGGCAACAAGTTTTCTCATATCTCTGATTCCTTGGCTATGATCAGATAGGGCCGGCGTGGTCGAGCATCCGTGAAAGGAGCGCATTCATCGCGCCTGCACTTTCACGAGTTTTCCGACAGCCATATAGCCGACAGCGGCGACGGCGACGGCTTCAGCTGTGACGATAAGCTCGAGCGGAAGCATACCCACCGACTTGTGGAGCATCACGGCTCCGGCATCTACAACGGCATGCAAGGCGATGGCTGCGGGGAACAGCCACACCCACCTGCCGCCATTGCGGACTGCCGCCCAGACCATCAGGGAAAGGCCAAGGTGAAGAACCAGGGCTGAGATACGCTCCCAAAGCCCGGCCAGAAGTGCCCCTGCGCCCAGTGCCTGCAGCTGGTCAAACTGCGCCTGCAACTGCGCTGCGGACTCCTCCGGGACCTTGGAGAAAAGGACATCGGTCTGCCCGGAATTGACCAGGGCCGAAACGACGAGGTTGCCGATCATCGTGATACCGAAGACTATAAGCATTTCCACCCCTCCGTGCCCGATGCCGTATGCCACTCCCGGAAGCGGGCTTGAGGGCTCCTTTTTCATCAGGAATTTCATGGAGAGGAAACGGCCGGTCTCTTCGAAGATGCCGGCGGCCAGTCCCCCGTATATGGCGTACAGGAGCGTATTGCCCATGATGGACGCCCCATGCGGCCCCTTCAGGACCAGCTGGTGCATGATGCTTTCCAGAACCAGGGCAAAAAGGATGAAGGTGCCGGCACCGATCAGGATGGTTGACAGCCTGGCGTGATGCCTGCGGACCAGATAGACGGACAGGCAGACTGGGACGGCTATGCCTAGCAGGGCATTTACGGCCATCAATATGAGCGAACTCGCAGGAACCATGATGATTGCTGTTTTCGCAAAGGTAACAAAAAAGTGCTATCTTTACCAATCACACAGACTGTAACGACTATGATGATGATTCCATTCTTTGCCGCACTTTTCATTTCCCTGCAGGCCGTGGTGTTTCCGCCACCATGCAATCCTGCCCCCGTTATTAAAGAAGTCCGTATCCAGCGCCGCGAGATAACGGTCTCGATAATTGGATTTGACCGCCCGGCCCTTCCCACAGACAGCAAGGGCCCGACCGTGGACCGCTGCTTCAACTATTGGAAAAAGGCAATGGACAGGGAAATTGCCAACAAACCTGATCTGATGGTACTGCCCGAAGGCGTGGACTCCTGGGTCGGCATGACTCCTGCGGGAAAAAGGGACTGGGTCAAAAAACGGGGCAACCTCCTGCTGGAGAGATTCCGCGCCTACGCCCGCGAGCACTCCTGCTACCTGGTGTTCAACTCCTATCGCCAGAAGAGTGACGGCGGGCAATGCAACACCTCTTACATGATTGACCGGGAAGGGGACGTGATAGCCGTTTACGACAAGGTATATCCTACCCCGAAGGAAATTGAATGGGAAGAATTCCCGATTTCCCCGGGGTTGAAGCCGGTGGTGGTGGATACGGATTTCGGCAGGGTGGGATTCGTGACCTGCTTCGACCTTAACTTCGAGGACCTGCGGGAAGAATACCGCAAGCTGGCTCCCGACGTACTGTGCTTCTGCAGTGCCTACAGCGGCGATTTCTGGCAGAGGGTGTGGAGCTACGGATGCGGCTGCCACCTGGTTGCCGCTACCGTGGGGAAATTATCAAAGGACATCTCCGGCCCCTCGGGGGAAGCCCTCTTCCATTTCCATGATTACTTCCAGACAGCCACGGCAAAGATCAATACGAACTGTACCGTCTGCCATCTGGACGGAAACCGGCCGAAAATCTTGGCAGCCATTGCCAAGTACGGGCCGAGCTTCCAATTCCGCAGTCCCGGAGCCGTCGGTTGCGTCACCCTGCTCTCGACGGATCCTGCCCTGGACATCATGGACGTAGTACGGGAATTCGACATCGAGCTTTGGCCCGAATATTATTCCCGCAGCCAGAGCACCCGGAGGGAGGCCCTGAAAGACTGACTCCATCCACATGCCCGGAGCACCACGTATATAGGTGGGGGCTATCTCGACAGGGTGTCGCCCGTTAAAGGAAGGGAGGTGCGGTAGTCCCTGGGCGAAAGGCCGAAGGACTTACGGAAGTAGCGGCTGAAGAAATAGACGTCGTCATAGCCGACCATATGGGCAATCTGGCTGACTTTCAAGGAAGTCTGTTCAAGGAGTTCCCTGGCTTTCATCATCTTCATCCGGATGAAGTAGTCATAGGGGGAATAGCCCGTGGCCGCGTGGAATTTGCGGTAGAAACTGGAAGGCGAGCATGAAAAGTACGACGACAGCCCTTTCATGTCCAGCTTGCCGCTGATCTGCTCCCCCATGAGATGGCAGGCCATGCTGATGAAGGACTCGCCCTGTATCTTGTTATACTTCGACTCCTGGAACCACTTGACCTCCATCAGCGAGGCGAGCAGGGAATAGAATGTCATGTTGGCAAAAAGCAGGGCATCCTCGTCCAAACTGGCCTCAAGGACGTTCAGGAGGCTGCAGAAAATGTCTATCCTGTGCTGGATCTTCGAGGTGTCGGAATACTCCAGCGTATGGAGTCCCGAAAGCCTCTTTGCAACGTAAGACGAAGCCGGGCCCTTGAAATGGGCATAATAGATTGTCCATGGATCGTCGTTGTCGCTGCCGTAGCTGTGCGGCACGTTCGCCGGAAGGACAAAGAACTGCTGCTCACTCACATGAGTCGTCTCCCCGTCGACGGAAAAGAAGCCCTTGCCGTTCACGCAGTATATGAGAAGATGGTCGGAACAGCCGTAGGGCCTGTCTATGTAATGGCCTTGCGCATTCGGGAAGAAACCCATCGCGGATATCACGATACCGGACGTCACCGGGTTCTGCAGGGTCTTCTCCGTCAATGAGAAAGGGAGATTGACCCTGCGCTGTCCCGGGAACCCGTGCTTGATCTTGAGCATGCACAAATATAATACAAGTAAAACACCCTTGCAATAATAGTCCATCTTTTTAGGCGAAAATCCTATTTTTTTCCACAGATTAACTCCCTAAAATTGCACTATCATAACAAGTAACGAACTAACAACCATAAATGCAATGATCGACAGAAGAACATTCATGAAAGCGGCGGGCGCAAGCGCAGTCGCTTTGGCAGTAAACCCCATCGAGACCTTTGCCTCCACGGCGGCCAGCTACAAGAGGGTGAAAGGCGCGACCGATAAGGTGAACGTGGCGTTCATAGGAATCGGCCAGAAGGGATGCGAAGAATCCAAGTATGCCTTCAAGACAGGCCTCTGCAACGTGCTCGCGCTTTGCGACGTGAACATGGGTCACCCCTGGACGCAGGAGATCATGAACATGTTCCCCAACGCGAAGCGCTACACCGACTTCCGCAAGCTCTTCGACGAGATGGCGAGCCAGCTGGACGCCGTTTTCGTGTGCGTTCCTGACTTCGCGCACTTCCCCATCGCGATGCGCGCCCTCAAGGAAGGCTTACATGTCTATTGCGAGAAGCCCCTCTGCCGCACGTTCCATGAGTGCCAGCTGCTCCTCGAAGAGGCGAAGCTCCATCCTAACCTCGTCACCCAGCTCGGCAACCAGGGCCACTCCGGCCCCACCTACTTCCAGTTCAAGGAATGGATGGACGCCGGCATCATCAAGAACATCACCCGCATCGACGCACACATGAACAAGTGGCGCAGGTGGCATCCGTACGACGTCAATATCAAGAAGTTCCCCGATCCGAGTCCCATGCCCGAGACCATGCAGTGGGACATCTGGCAGATGCAGACGATGTACCATGACTATTCCGACAAGTTCGACCACGGCAACTGGCGCGGCTGGTTCGACTTTGGAATGGGCGCGTTCGGCGACTGGGGTGCCCACATCCTGGACTCCTGCCACCAGTTCCTCGAGCTCGGCCTGCCCACGGAGGTCAAGATGATCAAGTCCACCGGCCACAACGACTACTTCTTCCCGATGGAATCGACCATCGAGTTCAAGTTCCCCCGACGCGGCGACAAACCGTCCCTCACCCTTACCTGGTACGACGGCCAGAAGAACTTCGCCCCGATGCCTGAAGGCTACTGGACCAAGTTCCACAAGGAAGACAAGGGCTGCGGCAAGATTCTCTACGGCGACGAATACATCATGGCCGGCGGCGCCCACAGGACCGCGATGAGCATCATTCCGGAGAAGCTGCACAAGGACATGGAAGCCAAGGGAACCCTTCCCAAGACTCCCGAAATGCCGGAAGACTTCCTCTGGAACCACCACAAGAACTTCCTCAGCGCCGTCCTCGGCAAGGAAAAGACCCATTCCCCGTTCGAGGTTGCGGTCCCTCTCTGCCAGATGCTCTGCCTCGGCGTTATCGCCCAGAGGCTCAACACGAGCTTCCACTTCGACAGGGCCACCCACGAAATCCTCGATAACCCGTTCGCGAATGCGCTTCTTTCCGGCATTCCTCCGCGCAAGGGCTGGGAAGACTACTACAAGCTGTAGGTCATGAACGGAAGAGAGAGGATAAAGGCCGTCCTGGATCACAGGGAGGCTGATACCATCGCAATGGATTTCGGGGCCACCGTGGTCACCGGAATCCATTGCAAGGTGGTCGAAGCGCTGCGCAGGCACTACGGACTGGACGACCACCCCGTCTACGTCCAGGAAGCAGGCCAGATGCTCGGCCTCATCGAGGACGACCTCGCCGAAGCCATGGGCGGACTCGACGCCATAGGCTGTTTCGCACCCAACAATTCCATAGGTGTCCCGAACAGGGACTGGAAGCCCTACAAGATGCCTTGGGGGCAGACCGTGATGCTTCCTGCAAGGATGGTCGACTCCTTCACCATGAAGGATGGCACCCTGTACACCTACCCCGAAGGGGACAACTCCCTGCCTCCTTCCGGCGCCATGCCGGAGAGGTGCTTCTTCTTCGACTCCATCGAACGGCAGAACGGCGAGATAGACGACGAGAAGCTGAACGTGGACGACAACATGCAGGAATTCGGCGAGTTCTCCGACGAGACCGTAGCTTACTGGAAAGACCTGACTGCAAAGGCGGCCGCAAAAGGCAGGGCCGTGGTCGCCGGTTTCGGCGGCATGGACATGGGGGACGTCGCGAGGATAATCGCCATGTCCATCCGAGAGCCGCGGGGCATACGCAGCGTCGCCGAGTGGTACATGTCCATAATCTGCCGTCCGGACTACGTGCGCGAACTCTTCGACCGCAAGTCCGACCTGGCGGTAAGGAACCTCAAGAAGGTCCACGACGCAGTCGGCGACAACGTCGACGTGGTCTATATGTGCGGGACCGACTTCGGCACGCAGGACAGCCAGTTCTGCTCCGTCGATACCTTCCGCGACCTCTGGCTGCCGTACTACAAGAAGATGAACGACTGGATCCACGCCAACACATCCTGGAAAACCTTCAAGCACAGCTGCGGATCGATCCATCCCCTTCTGGGAAGCCTCATAGAGGCGGGGTTCGACATCATCAACCCCGTGCAGATCGCCGCGAAGGACATGGACCCGCAGATGCTCAAGGACGAGTTCGGGGACAGGGTCACCTTCTGGGGCGGCGGCATCGACACCCAGAACACCCTTCCTTTCGGCACTCCCGACGACATCCGCAGGGAAGTCTACCGCCAGTGCGAGATCTTCGGAAAGGGCGGCGGATTCGTATTCAATACCGTCCATAACATCCAGGCCAACGTTCCCATCGAGAACGTCGTGGCGCTTATCGAGACCTTGAAAGAAATAAGAAGCTGATGGACAATCTCTACGAAGCCATATACCGTGGCAATTTCATGCAGGCCAAGACGGCCGTCCAGGAAATACTCTCGACGGGCAAGGATCCCCAGAAGATAGTTGAGGATTCGCTCTGCCCGGCGATGGACGCGATCGGGACGGACTTCGAGCAGGGGAAGGCTTTCGTGCCTAACCTGCTGCTCAGCGCCAAGGCGATGAAGACCGCCCTCGACATACTCAAGCCTCTCATGATGGCATCCCAGACCCAGGCGGTCTCCTTCGGGACCGTGGTCATAGGGACCGTCAAGGGCGACCTGCACGACATAGGAAAGAACCTCGTGGCATCGATGCTCGAAGGTTCCGGATTCAACGTTGTCAACCTCGGCGCCGACGTCTCGAAGGACCGCTTCATCGAGGCGGCCCGGGAGAACGGGGCCCAGATCATCGCCATGTCCGCCCTGCTGACGACCACGATGGACTACATGCAGGAAGTGGTGGACGCCGTGCGCGCCTCCGGACTGGACGTGAAGATCATGGTCGGAGGGGCTCCCGTCAATGCTGACTTCGCCGCGAAGATCGGGGCCGACGGCTACAGCGCCAACGCCAACGAGGCCGTGGCCGTGGCTAAAAGGTTGCTGGCATGAAAGGAAAGGAAGCTGTCATGACGAACTGGCGGTGGGTCATGTGCTCGCTGCTGTTCT
>JAEEIQ010000086.1 GCA_016281435.1 Bacteroidales bacterium | reverse complement strand
TTTACGGCTTCGGCATAATTCAGCCACAGTTCGGCCAGTCTTATCACCGGCTCGGTGATAAGGCTCTTGACGTCCTTGAAATGTCCGTTCCAATGATGACGGCTGCAATAGCCGGTGCTCGTATTGGGGGCGTCTCCGCTGTTCCAGTCCACGCCGAAATAGCTCACGTTTCCATCAAGCACGGTATACGGCCATTGTCCCGTAGCCGGATCGTAATATATGTTCACTCCGCCTGTAGCTACTCCCTCGGCGGGACATCCGTCATAGACTATGGTCTCATAGAAACGAGGATCCCTGTTCTGGTAAGGGTTCTGCTCGTAATAGCGATGCAGCTTGCCGTCGGGTCCCATAACCCCCTTGTCGTTCTGCGCGTAGGCAGCATCCCTTTCTTCCTGTGTGTAAAGCGGGTCGCCCCATATGGTCTCATAAAGGTCCACGCACTGCTGGGTGGGGAATTCCCCGCCTCCGTGAGTGGCGGCCGAGACAGCCTGCGGCATGAAGTTGACGTGCCACATGGCATTGGCCTTGAAACTTCCCAGATGGATGGCCCAGATCTGCTCGTTGGTATAGGCCACGCCTTTCCAGTTGGTAGTCCATTTGCTGCCCGGCACAAGGGTGTAGCCGCATTCCTGAGCCACTTTTATGGCCGCCGCGTTGGCCTTTGCAGCCTCCTGCCATATCGTAATGTCCCCGTCGGGATTGTTCAGGGGGCTGGCCGCGTAAAGCAGGCAGCGCCCCTTGGCGGCAAGGGCCGCAGCTCCGCAGGGGTAGGCCTGCTTGGCATTGGACAGGTGCCCTTCCCCCGAAGCGGGGTCGCGCCTGACGCGTCCGCAGCGCTTGAATATTTCATAGGATGTCTGGAAATCCTGAGCCGCCTTGAGGTATGTCTCCATCTCCGTCTCGCGCGGCAGGTCCCATGACTCGTCGGCCTTGAGGGCGTGGTCGAGATAAGGCTGCCCTCCATAGTAGATGCAAAGATTCATATGGCACCACCCCCTGATAAAGTAGGCCTGGGCGAGGATATCGTCCTTGTCCGCCTGGGAGCAGTCCTTCAGCATGTCGATGTTCTCTATGCACTTGTTGGCCTTGCGTATGCATATCCACATCGAAGTGAAGATGGGGATCTGGGTGTTGCAATAGAAGTTCGCGCAGGAGACGAACGAGCCTGCCTTGATCTTCAGGCAGTCGCGGGAGCGTCCGCAGTCCGCGAGGTCCGTGATGGTGCTGAACGGATAGCGGGACACCGTATGGTCCATGGCTATGGGTATGGACCCGTAGAACAGGTTCTTGCTGGGATTGGCATTGACGCTCGTCCTGTTCGTGCCGCTGTCGTAGCATCCGGCCAGATATGCCGAGAAGTTCTGGTAACTGGAAAAGACCTCTTCCTCGCTCATCCCGAGTTCGGGAGAGACGTCCAGATAAGAACACGAGGCCGCAAGCAGCGTCAGGACACAGAATAATGGAACAATTCTCTTCATGTCAGAAACCCAGTTTAAAGCCCGTCTGGACAGTTCGCATCAAGGGATAGAAGCCTTCACGGAAGGTCGTCGCCTCCGGATTGCCTTCTATCAGGCCCGTGAAATAAACGAGGTTGTTCCCCGTAAGGAAGAGGGTCAGGGAGGATATTCCGGCCATCTGCCGTATCTTCCCGGTGTCGAAGGTGTAGGACAGGGACACGTCCCGCAGGCACAGGTAGTCCGCCTTCCTCCATGTATGTCCCGGAAGGGCCAGTCCGGTTCCTTCCGAGCCTGCGCTTCCTCCGGCCCATCCGTACATCTGGTGGGCGCTCACTCCGGACCCGTTGTTCACGAGGGTGGCATGGGGGGCCGAGGTGTTGACCGGAGTCCAGTAATCGGCATTGGCCGCAGCCATTCGCCGGTCACCCTTCTCGAATTCAAGGATGAAGTTGCTGTTGAACTCCACCCATTTGCCGGAGTTG
Organism: Bacteroidales bacterium; assembly: GCA_016281435.1. Next base: position 28,816 of record JAEEIQ010000086.1, on the reverse strand, counting down.
CCGTAGAACAGGAAACTGAAATCCCATCCTTTCCAGTTCAGGGAGCCGCCGAAAGAATACACCGTGGAAGGGTAGCGGCTGCCCGGAACGGAATGGAGGTCAGTACGGTCGATCTTGCCGTCGACGCAGTAATCCAGGTACTTGTACGAGCCCATCAGGACTTCCGTAAGCCAGGTTCCGGACGTGTACGAAGGGTAGTTGTGGATGTCATCCACGGAAGTATAATAACCCCCGTCCACGAGGGTGTCGCCGGCCGTCTGGCTCGCATAGGCCTTTCCCGCCATCTTCTGATAGTCCGGGGCGAAGGCCGCGTCCTCGTAGTTCACTATCCTGTTCTCATTGAACGAGTACATGGCATTGAGCCTGTAGCCGAGGCCGTTTTCGAACTTGTCCTGCCAGCTCAGTTCCACTTCGAAACCGTGCTTCTGCATACTGCCGAGGTTGGCCTCCTTGAATGACGTGCCCACAAGGGCGGTGGTATTGTTGGCCCTGGACACCAGCATCTTCGTACGGTTCTCATCGAAGAAGTCCAGATTCAGTCCGAGCCGCTCCCGGAACCACGACATTTCGATGCCGATATCGCGCTTGCGCGCCTCCTCCCACTGGGCGGATTCGTTTGCCGCGCTGTCCTCCGTTATCACCGGGGTCTTGCCCGTAATGAATTTCGTGTAGGCGGCCGCCGTGGAATAGGCGCTGAAATAGAGCCAGCGCGAGGAGGTCTGGTCATTGCCGACGAGGCCGTCAGAGTAGCGTATCTTGAACTTGTTCCACCATGGAAGGGACTTCTTCCAGAACGGTTCCTCGGAAAGGACCCATCCCAGCGCCAGGGAAGGGAAGATGCCGTAACGGTTCGACGGAGCGAACTGTTCGGATCCCGTCACTCCCAGGTTGCCCTCGAAAAGATACCGGTGCTTCCAGTCCCATGTCACGCGTCCGACGGCCCCCTGGTTGCGGTAAGGGAAAGCGACCCGGTTGCGGTACTCCCTCTGGTTGAACAGGGCGAGGGCCGTTACATGATGGCCTTGGAAACTTCGCGTGTAGTTCAGCGAACCCTCCCAATACATCGTATAGGTATAGGCGTTTATGCTCCCCTGTGTGGCAGCATACGGCGGATCCTCGACTATGGCATTCGTGGTCCACGATTCGGGAAGCCAGGGGTTTCCGCTGCCTTCGTCGTAAATGTTCCAATCAAAGTAATACTTTATCGGCGTGGCGGAGACTTTTTCGGCTATGCGGGCCATGGTGGTGCTGAACGAGAACTTGGCTGCCGCGGAAAGGCCCTCCGTGACGAAGGACAGGTCCTGCTTCAGCAGCAGGTCCGTATAGAGGTTGCTTGTCGCCGTCTTGTTGTAGGAAGCGTCGTTGAGGGCATTGTACGGGTTCAGGAAGTATGACCCGGAACGGGCGGAATCCACAAGCCTGTCAGAAACTGCACCTCCCGCGTTCACGTCGGGGACCGCTTCAAGGAACCACGACGGATAGCTGACAGGGAAACTTATCGTGGACGCGCCGTAAAGGGAGCGCATGGGATCCGTCGCCGGAGCCATCCTTATCCCTATGTCTCCTCCCACCTTGAAGGATAGAATGGTGGAAGGCGTGACGTTGAAATCCAGGTTCGCCCGGTAATTGAGGCGGTCGTAGCCATAGTTGCCGTTGCCGTAGAGTTCGGAAGGACGGAAGATGGAACCTTCGTTCTTGTAACCCATCGATATGAAGTAACGGGCCTTGCGCGTGCCTCCGGAGAAATTGAAGTTGGCGTCGGTCGAGTGAGCGACGTCGCGGAGCATCACGTCGAACCAGTCCACGTCGGGATAGCGGAGGGCGTTTACTGAGGACGAAGGGGAACTGTACTCCGCGAGTTGGGAGGACGTGTACATGCTTCCGTAGTTCATCTCGTTCATCATGGCCACGTTCCATCCGGAAGCCGTATCATAGGCGCTGACATGCCGGGGAATACGGGTGGCGAAGTTGAAGCCGTGCGAGAAACTGAGCCTCATCCTGGGGGTCCCTTCCCTGCCGCCACGCGTGGTAACAAGGATGACGCCATTGGCCCCCTTGGCGCCGAAGACAGCGGTGGCGGAGGCATCCTTGAGGACGGAAATACTGGCTATTTCATTGGGGTCGATGGTGGAGAAGTCCCTTTCCACCCCGTCCACCATCACCAGCGGAGCAGAACCGTTCCAGCTGGAAACGCCGCGTACCAGTATCTGGGCGTCATTCGCCCCCGGAGCGCCTGAAGTCTGCATCGTCAGGACGCCGGACAGCTTTCCGGCAATGGCCTGGGTCACATTGGTCTGGCCGGATGCAAGGATGTCGTCCGTGCCTATCTGCGCGATGGCTCCGACGACGCTCTCCTTGCGCTGGACCCCATAGCCGACGACGACGACCTCCTCCAGCTGGGACACGTTCTCCTGCAGCATGAAGTCTATCTTCACGCGTCCGTCAGCCTTGACCCGGCGGTCCTGATAACCCAGGCAAGAAACCTCGAGCACGACATCGGAAGACCGCGTCTCTATCACGTAAGCGCCGTTCAGGTCCGTCACGACGCCGTTCTTCGTGCCTTCTTCCATGACAAAGGCACCGACGATGGGAACCCCGTCCCCGTCGGAGACGGTCCCTTTTATGACATGTTTCGGAGGGGACGCCGGGACCGTGGACGCAGCGTCATGCCCGGCATGGATGTCGGGGCCGGCCGAAGGACGCTCCTTCCGGAAGATGGAAACCTGCCGTCCGTTGATGACGTAACCGGTTTCTTCGCCAAGTATGGCATCCAGGACCTCACTTACCGGAACGTCGGAAAGCCTCACAGTGACCTTGCGGTCCGCATCGATACTGCCGTCCTTATATATGAATATGACTCCAGCCTTGGACTCAATCTCGGACAGGACCTCCCTGAGAGGCTTGCCGCTGACGTTCAAGCTCACGTTCTGCGCGGACATGCCCGTAGCGGCCGTCACGAGAAGGATGACGGAAAGCAGTACCGGTATGAATCTCGGCAGCCTAGTCATTGATCTTGATTCTCACGGATTTCTCACCTTCCTTCACATAGGAAAGGATTGTCGTATTCTTCAAGTTGAGCAGGGCCGTATCGAGCCCTTCCCGCAGTTCCAGTTTGCCGGAGATACGGGTGGATGCAGCCTTGGCCGCGTCATAGGAGAAAGTCGTACCGAAGAAACTCTGCAACTGGGAAAGCACCTCTCCGAGAGGGATGTTCTCGAACAGCAGATAACCGTTCACCCATGAAACATAGTTATCCGTCGCGACTTCTTGTATCCGGCTTTCGGACGAAGACGAATCCCATGAGAACATTTCGCCCGGAGTCATGGACACGCGGTTCTTCCCCCTTTGCACGTCCACGGCCCCTTCGACCAGAACCACGGTCTTTATGTCGTTGTATGTGTTTACATTGAATTTGGTCCCCAATACCTTGACGCTGAAATCGGGCGTGCTGACAATGAAAGGCCTTTTCGGATCGGCCGCAACCGAGAAGAAAGCCTCGCCCGACAGACGGACCTGGCGCACTTTCTGCCTGTCGAGGTCGCCGAACTCTATCGACGAGCCGGAATTCAACCACACTACCGTTCCGTCGGAGAGGTCCACCTTCGTCTGCTGTCCCACAGGAGAGCAGACGCTCTGGACAGATACCGTCTCCTTGGGACGGAACAGGAACAATCCCGCCAGAAGCGCGGTGCAGGCGAACGCCAGCGCGAAGGAGGGGACGGGGCTCCGTCTCTGTCTTGCCGGTTCAGGTTCCTCCTCCACGAGGGAAGCGGCATATACCCCGTGCAAGAAACGGTAGGTCGCAAGATTGTCTGGTGATTCTTCCGTCCATCTGAGGACGGCAGCCTTTTCTTTTTCGGAGGCGCGGCCACGAATATAACGGGCCAGGATGTCTTTATTCATTTCAAGGTATTATGAGCCTGTACCCTTATTATTTCCGGAAATTCGGAAATCCCCAGTCTAAAGGGAAAGAAAAATGCAGACGACGGGCAGATAGTCTCCGAGGCTCCTGCGTAAGGCTTTCAACGCGCGTGAGATATGGTAATCGACGGTTTTGACGGAGATCCCGAACCGGCTGGCGATTTCCTTGTTGCTCATACCCTCGTAACGGCTCTTGAGAAAGACTTCGGCAGTCTTGTCGCCAAGGCTTTCAACAGTCGCGTTGATGATGGCCTGGACATCTGCCTTGTAGAGCATCGAAGGGTCACACATTTCGAGAGTTCCGATCCGGAGGTCAAGTTCCCGGACAGCCATCTCGCCCGCCTTGCCGAGGGCTTCCTGTTCACGCCTCCTACCCCTCAGGTAGTTCATGGCCTTGTTGCGCACTATCCCGAAAAGGAAGGGCAGCGCCGCCGCCACGTCCACGTCATCCTCCCCTCTTTTCTGCCAAAGCACCGTCATCGCCTCGGAAGCGATCAGTTCGGCTTCCGCCTTGTCCGAAACGAACGAGCGGGCAAACGCCGAACACCTCTTGAAATAAGTGTCGAATCTGGCCTTGAATATTTCTTCCTGACCTTTCAAAGCGTGTGGACTTGCATTTGATTTCGTAAATATAAGAATTATTTCCCAATCCTATCCCGGCGGCAGTTTTACGGTGAGTCGCGACAAACTCAACATCCGCGGGGATTGCGGGGTCCCGGACGTTGTCGAAGCAGCGCAGCGTCAGGGCCGGGAGAGGATGTCCCGGCGGTAGCGGGCCGTCAGCAGGACCGTACGGGCGAGGAGGTGGGCGAAGTAAGCGGCGAGAAGGATGTGCAGGCGGAGTTCGGGCGAGGCACCCGACGAGGACGGGGAGAGAGCAACGGGGGCCGGGAACAGCAACGAACCGGCAAGCCACACTCCGAAGAACGCGACGGCTGCCCACATCATCGCATCCCGGATGCCCCTGGAGGCGGTGGCGCCGAGATAGATTCCGTCCCAGGTGAAGGCGGCGCAGCCGAGGGGCGGCATCAGCGCCAGCCACGGCAGGAACTGCAGGCAGGCCCCGGCGACCTGCACGTCATCCGTCATAATATGCAGCATGGCCTTCCCGAGCGCCTGGTAGATAAAGATGAACACGACGGCAAGGGCCATGCTCCACGCGAAGGTATAGCGCACGGTCCGGCGGAGCATGACCCCGTCCCCGGCACCGATGAAGCGCCCCGAGAGGGCCTCCCCGGCATAGGCGAAGCCATCCGTGAAGAAGCTGAATATCATCAGTATCTGCATCATCAGGGCACCGCACGAGAGCATGAGGTCGCCGAGGCGCGCGGAAATGGCCGTGAACCCGATATAGATTGCCGTGAAGAACAGCGAGCGCACGAAAAGGTCCAGGTTGAGCTTGAAGAAACTCCTGAGGCCGCTCCCGCCGAAAAGGCCACGTAGATCGCCGCGCCCGAGCGACGAAAAGACCTTCTTCCGATACTTGAAGATGCAGACTCCGACGCAGAACAGCAGTCCGGAATACTGCGCGACCACGGTCCCCCAGGCTATCCCGCTGAAACCCAGGCCTTCCCAGCGCCCGGCCCCGAGGGCCAGGATCACGCTGGCCGCAACGTTCACGCCATTCACCACGAAGTCCTTCCACATCGAACTCATCGAATCCTGCATCCCGACGAACCATCCGCTGAACGCCATGAGGGAAAGCGTCGCCGGAGCCGCCCAGATACGGATGAAGAAATACTGCCCGGCAAGGGCCTCAACTTCCGGAGAGGCCTGTACCAGAAGCAGCACCAGCTTCACGAAAGGCCATTGGAGCAGCAGGGTGACCACGGAAATCCCGAGGGCAAGTCCCAGCCCGCGGCAGAGGATGCGTCCGCAATCGTGCATGTCCCCGCGCCCGAAGGCCTGGGCCGTAAGCCCGCCAGTCCCGGTGCGCAGGAAGCCGAAGTTCCAGTACAGCAAGTTGAACAGCATGGCGCCCACGCTGATGGAACCGATAAACGCAGCCGCGCCGGCAAGGCCCAGCCCCGCGAGTTCCTCGGAAGGCAGATGCCCGGCCACGGCAGTGTCCACCAGTCCTACGAGGGGCACGGTGAGATTGGCCAGTATGCTGGGGACGGACAGCCGGAGGATCTCCCGATTGAGAGAGCGGTCCATCACTGGCGGAATTTACTGTCCTCCTCGAGCATTCCGAGGTAGGAATTGTATCTTTCGGGACTCACCCGCCCGTCATCGACCGCGGCCTTGACCGCGCATCCCGGTTCATGGGTGTGCGTGCAGGGAACGAAGCGGCAGGAATCGGCCAGGGCGAGCATCTCGGGGAAATACTTCGATATCTCCTCCTTCCCGAGATCCACGAGGCCGAAGCCCCTCAGGCCCGGAGTGTCTATGAGCCAGCCCCCGCCGCTGACGGGGTACATCTCGTAGAGGGAAGTGGTGTGCCGCCCCTGCAGATGGGCGTCGGAAATGCGCCCTATCCGGGGTTCGAGCGAAGGGTCGACGGATTTCACGAGGGAAGACTTCCCCACCCCGGACTCCCCGGAAAGCAGGCATACACCCTCACTGACCAGGTCCCTGAGCCTGTCGATCCCTTCTCCCGTCTTCACGGAAGTCTTCAGGACCTCATAGCCGGCGCCTTCGTAGATGGAGCAGAAACGTCCGACTTCTTCCGGGACCTCATTCCCGTACATGTCCATCTTGTTCAGGACTATGGTCACGGGTATCTTGTAGACCTCGCAGGTGACGAGCATCCTGTCCAGGAACGGGATCTTCACTTCAGGGAAATAGAGGGTCGTCACAAGGAAGGCGCGTCCGATGTTGGCGGCTATTACGTGCGACTGCCGGGAAAGGTTGGTGGACCGGCGTATGACGTAGTTGGAACGCGGATGGATGGACGTGATCACCGCCGGATGCAGGGCGTCCACGGGACCGTCCGCCTGCCAGTCGACAATGTCCCCGACTGCCACGGGATTCGTGGACGTGCCGGCCCCGAGCCTGACCTTGCCCCTCAACACGGCAGGAAAAGGATCCCAGGCGGGCAGGCAGCTCAGAAGGAAGTGGCTGCCGGCATTCTTGACGACGACCGCTTCCCCCATCATTCGCAGCGCCACATCTTGTCGGCCAGATAGAAATACAGGGTGCCGTAGGAATATCTCCCAGTCAGGGCTCCCCTGTCGAAGGTGATCCAGAGGTAACGCTCATAGTTCCCGTAGCGTATGGGGACTATCGTGGGCCAGCCCCTGAAACCGCCGTTGGCGTAAAGCTGGTTGAAGGTCCCGACGTACTCCAGGGAAGGATAGTCGTAGATGTAGAAAGTCGTATCCGGCCCGCCGCTGAGGACATACCTGCGTCCTCCGACGGAAGTGATGCGAATGCCGGTGTTGTTATCCATGGGGGCCTTTGCGAGCAGCTTGTACGGACCGTTCCAGTTCTTGCTTTCGCAAAGGAAAGTGCAGTAGGACTGGTTCCTGTGGTCCTTGCTGAGGCCTTCCTTGGCGCAGTAAGCCAGCCTCCATCTGCGGGCCTTGGCGTCATAGAAGAAATCGGGATCTTCGGTGCCGAAACGGTTGTCCCGGCGTCCTTCGGCAAGTCCGCCGTGGGCGAAATCGTGGGGATACTCAAGCTCCGTGCACTCCAGATAATGCATCCCGTGCATCAGGTCGGCCGAAGTCTCGCACCAGGAAAGGGAATGGATGCCGCCGTGGCTGGTCGTGATTACGAGATATTTCTCCCTGTCCGGGTCCCATACGATCTTGGTTGCATGGTAGCCGTGGATGAGGCCGTCCCCGTCGCCGAAAAAGAGCGCCCCTTCCAGGCGGATTTCATAAGAGTCGAGGTCTATGGAATAAACGCCCTGATATGAATCCGGGATGAGCTCGAACCCGCGGGTGGTGAACGCCACCCAGAGCCGTCCGTCCCGGACAAGGGGACTTCCGTCCTTGTTCTGGAACACCTGGGGGTCCGCCTGGCCCGTGCCGCAGCTGAGAAGGGATTCCGCCTTCGAAAGGACAAGCCGCGTCCCGGCCGGAAGCTCGGTGCATACAGCCCAGGACCACTTTACGGGCACGTCGACGGCCCGCATGTCGGCATCGACGCTCAGAAGAAGCCTTGCCACGCCCTTGTCGCAGAGCTGGAAGACGTGGAAGCGCTTTCCCGTGTACTGGACCCTCAGCGAGATATCCTCCGCCTTTTCGGCCGGGGATGCCTTAAGGATCTTTCCGTCCCTTTCGGCAAGGATGCTCCCGTCCCTGTAACAGATGCGGATGCACCCGTCACCTTCGTTCTCGGTAAAACCTATTCCGACTCCGGCCCCGGAGGGCACCGCCTTGAACGAAACTTCGTAGCACAGGTACGGATGGAATGCGCCTACACGCACGAAGGTTTTTCCGGTTCCCTTGAAGACCAGCGTATTGCCGTCCTGTTCCAGAGCCCCTTCGCTATCGGCTTCGACAATCAGGTTGGCCGCATTATTCAGGAACAGGTCGGTCCCTTCCATGTTGATGCGGCTCATGACCTTGCAGTCGTTGTAGAAGTTGCGGTCGAAGCTCTGCCTGACGAAAGTGAGGTCGCCAAGGCTCAGTTCAGAAACGGGGATCTGGCTGAAAAGGGGAAGCGCGGCAAACGCAAAGGCGCAGATGGTGGTAATCCTGCGGAAAAAGGATCTGTTCATGACAGGAAGGTTATGGTACACAAGTAGTCAATACTTTCATCTTCGGGCCCGAGGGGTCCAGGACAAGTTCTCCTCCGCCGGCGGCCGGAACAAGAACGGCCTCTCCGGGGGCAACGCGGCAGGCTTCAGCGCCGCAGCGCAGTCCGCCCTCTCCTTCCAGCCCTATCACTATGAGGAAATCCCCGCAGCCGCGCAAGGGCTTCGCGAAGGGCGCATCCAGGTCCAACAGCGTCGTCCTGAAGCATTTGCAGTCCACAAGGAGGACATCCTTGCCGACGGACGGCTCATAACGGGTCCTGTATCCGTCGTAAACCTTATAGTCTATCGCATCCTTCGCAAGCTCGGTATGGAGTTGGCGGGGCTTGCCGTCCAGGCCCGGACGGTTGTAGTCGTAGATGCGGTATGTGATGTCCGATGTCTGCTGTATTTCTGCAAGTCGGCATCCTCCTCCGATCGCATGGATGCGGCCGGCGGGAAGGAAGAACACATCTCCGGCGGAAACGGAATGCGACGCGAGGACCTCGGTGATGCTGTCGTCTGCGACCCGGCGAACGTATTCATCCGGGGTGAGCGGGGCTTTCAGCCCGCTGATGAGGCTCGCTCCCGGCCGGGCGTCGATGATGTACCACATCTCGGTCTTGCCCTTGCAGCCATGGCGCCTGGCGGCCAGCGCATCGTCCGGATGGACCTGTATGCTGAGGTCACGCTGCGCATCGATGAACTTTATCAGCAGCGGGAACTCCCCGGGCCAGATCTCGGTGATCTTGCGGCCGGCGTCGGGGCCTTCCGCGACTACGGATTCATTCCCGGGTACCCCGGAAAGAACCCAGTCCTCCGTGCCCCAGACAAGGGTCTTGCGTATCGGACGGAACTTGTACATATCCTATATCAGTGGTTCGGCGGTCATTTCTGCGGGCTGGGGTATGCCCATGAGCTTCAGGATGGTCGGCGCGACGTTGCAGAGGGCTCCGTCCCTGACGGTCTTCACTTCCGGGCCGGCGTTGATCACTATGAACTGCACGAGGTTCAGGGAATGGGCGGTGTTCGGAGTGCCGTCCTCGTTGACCGCGTAGTCGGCATTGCCGTGATCGGCGGTCAGAAGCACAGCGTAACCGTGTTTGACGGCAGCGTCCACCACCTTACCGGCAAGTTCGTCGATGGTCTTGACGGCCTTGCAGATCGCTTCGTAAACTCCGGTGTGGCCGACCATGTCGCCGTTGGCGAAGTTGAGGATGATCGCGTCTTCCTTCTCGGTTTCTATCGCAGCGATGAGCTTTTCAGCCACCTCGGGCGCGCTCATCTCGGGCTGCAGGTCGTATGTCGCCACCTTCGGGGAATTCACCAGTATGCGGTCCTCGTTCTCGAAGGGGGTCTCGCGGCCGCCGTTGAAGAAGAAGGTCACGTGGGCGTATTTCTCGGTCTCGGCGATGCGCAGCTGCCTCTTGCCGGCCTTTGCGAGGGTCTCCCCGAGGGTGCCGTGGATGGTCTCCTTGTCGAAGAGTATGTGAAGCCCCTGGAAAGACGCGTCGTACGGAGTCAGGCAGCAGTAGTACAGGGGAAGGGTGTGCATCCCCTCTTCCGGCATGTCGTTCTGCGTCAGCACGGCGGTAAGCTCGCGGGCGCGGTCGTTGCGGAAGTTGTAGAAAATCACGCAGTCGCCTTCCTCGACGGTAGCGACGGGCTTGCCGCCTTCGGTGATGACTATGGGCTTTATGAATTCGTCGGTAACTTCAGCCTCGTAGGACGCCTTGATGCCCTCGAGGGCGGAACTGAACTGAGCCCCCTTCCCTTCTACGAGCATGTCGTAGGCCTCCTTGATGCGGTTCCACCTCTTGTCTCGGTCCATCGCATAGAAGCGGCCGCAGACCGAGGCCACCTTTCCGGTGGTTTCCTTCATCCTGGATTCGAGTTCTTCGACGAAACCGTAGCCGCTGCGGGGATCCGTGTCGCGCCCGTCCATGAAGCAGTGCACGAAGACCTTGTCGAGGCCTTCGTTCCTGGCCTCGGCGAGGAATTCATAAAGATGGTTCAGGGAAGAGTGCACTCCTCCGTGGGAGCAGAGGCCGAAGAAATGGAGCTTCTTCCCGCTGGACTTCACATAGTCGTAAGCCGCACGTATCTCCTTGTTCTCCATGAGCTTGTGCTCACGGCAGGCGATATTGATCTTCACGAGGTCCTGATAGACCACCCTCCCGGCGCCGAGGTTCATGTGTCCTACCTCGGAGTTGCCCATCTGCCCCTCGGGCAGCCCCACGGCCTCGCCGCAGGCATTCAGGTGGCTGAAGGGGTATTTCGCGCGCAGGGCGTCGATGTGGGGCTGACCCTGGGTCCATATTGCGTTCGAATGGTCGTGGCGTCCTTCGCCCCAACCGTCGAGTATCATCAGAAGTACTTTCTTGTTCATAGTCTATATTACGATAATCTTTATTCAAGTCCGCGGGCACGGAGCAGGGCCGCGGGGTCGGGATCGGCACCGCGGAAGGCCTTGTACAGGACCATGGGCTCCTCGCTTCCGCCCTTTTCGAGTATGTTGCGGCGGAAACTCATCGCCGTATCCTTGTCGAGAACTCCCTTCTGCTTGAAGAGCTCGAAGGCGTCCTTGTCGAGGACTTCGGCCCAGAGGTAGCTGTAGTAGCCGGCGGAATAGCCGCTGGAGCCGAATATATGGTTGAAATAGGTGCTGCGGTAGCGGGGAATGATTTCTCCGATAAGTCCCATTTCCTTGCAGAATCCTGCCTCTAGTGCATCGATGTCGGCGTCGTCGGACAGTTCCGCGAGTTCATGCCATTTCATATCGAGGATCGAGGCGGCGGCAAGTTCACCCGTGGAAAAGCCCTGGTTGAAATTGGCCACCTCCCCTATCTTTTTCACGAGGGCCGCAGGGATGACATCCCCTGTCTTCCAGTGGAAGGCGTAGGTCGACAGGACCTCGGGCTGGAAGGCCCAGTTCTCGTTGATCTGGGAGGGCAGTTCCACGAAGTCGCGCTTCACCGCAGTCCCGCTCAGGCTCCTGTAGCTGCACTTGCTCAGAAGTCCGTGCAGGGCATGGCCGAACTCATGGAACATGGTCTCGACCTGGTCTATGGTCAGAAGCGCGGGGGTGTCTTCCGAAGGCTTGTTGAAATTGCCCACGTTGACTATCACGGGGCGCACGTCGCTTCCGTCGGGCAGACGGTACTGTTCGCAGAAGTTGGTCATCCAGGCCCCGGCCCTCTTGCTGTCGCGGGGATAGTAGTCCGTAATGATGATGCCTATGAGCGAACCGTCGGAGTCGCTGACCTTGAAGGCCTCAGCCTCGGGGTTGTACAGGGCGACGCCTTCGACGGGCTCGAACTGCAGGCCGTAGAGACGGGATGCGTTGCCGAACACGCCGGCGCGCACGTTCTCCATCTTGAAGTACTGCATGGCCTCGCTCTCATCGAAATCGAAGCGGGCCTTGCGCACCTTCTCTGCATAGTACATATAGTCCCAGGGCTCTATCTTCGAGCCGTCGGGAAGACGTCCTGCGGCGATATCGGCGTCCATTTCCTTCTGCATGTCGGCGACTTCCTGCCGGGCGCGCTTCATCGCGGCGTCCATTATCTCGGCGAGGAAAGCATCCACGGTCTCAGGGTTCCCTGCCATCTTGTCGTGCAGGATCTGCGCCGCCGGGGTGTCGTAGCCGAGCAGGCGGGCCTTTTCGATGCGCAGCTGCAGGATGCGGCGGAGGACAGCCTTGTTGTCATTGTCCCCGCCATTGTCGCAGCGGGTCGAATAGGCCTTGAATATCTTCTCGCGCAGGGCCCTGTCGGCAGTCGAAGCCATGCGGTCATAGTAGTTGGCGACGGAGAATCCGAATTCGGCCTTGAAGGCGTTGCTTTCCGCAAGCAGGTTGTTGCCGAACTTCAGGGATAGCGAAGAAAGCTCGCTGTTGACGGCCTTGAGCCGCTCCTGCGAAGCCTCGTCGAGGCCTATGCCGTTATCGAGGAATCCCTCGTAGAGGTTCTTCAGGAGCATTTCCTGTTCCCTCGACAGTCCGCTCCTGTCCCCTTCCCACACGGCCTTCACCCTTTCGAACAGGCGCTTGTCCATCATGATTTCGTCCCCGTGCTCGGAGACGAGGGGCATGGCCTTCTCGACTATGGCGTCCAGCTCCGGGCTGGAGTCGCTCTCACTGAGGTTGAAGAGCACTGCGGTCACCCTGGCGAGCACGTCTCCGCTGCGGTCGAAAGCCACGACGGTGTTCTCGAAGGTAGGAGCCTCGGGATTGGAGACTATCGCCTCGATCTCGGCGTCATGCAGGGCTATGCCCTTTTTGACGGCCGGAAGGTAATGGGAATTCTTTATCTTGTCGAAAGCGGGGATCCCGTAAGGGGTATCCCATTCCGAAAGGAAGGGATTGGGTGCGCAGGATGCCATAAGCAGGGCGGTCAGGGCCGCGGTAATGATTCGTTTCATTGTTTAGGAAGGGTCTTGCCGTTATCCGAATAACGGAAATCTTCGTATGAATTGACTGTAAACTGGATGGATCCCTGATAAAGGGAGACTATGCCGGTGACGTCTATCTTGCGGCCGGCGATCACGTCGGCCGGAATCTCGTAGTCACCGAATTTCGAGAAGCCGCTGGTGCGGATCTGTATCTCGGTACCGTCCTCCATCTGGAAATACTGGCTCACGGACACGGCTTCCGCGTTCTTGCGCAGCTCGTCCTTGTGCTCCGCGACGGTGCCGTAGTTGTAGTCCCCGGAGTTGCCGAGCTTGATCTCGTCCCATACCCCGGAATCCAGGGTTTCCTTGAACTTCGCCTCGGAGAGGGCCCAGGAAGTGATGCCGAAGACGCCATCAGAGATGAAAACGCGGTTCGACGAAGCTTTCTTGTCCTTGTTGGAATCGACATACAGCAGGGCGAACACCTGGGCTCCGTAACTGAGGTTCTTCAGGGTCACGAGACGCCCTACGTTGCTGTTGGTCGCCTGGGTGTCGCTCCACTTGGGAAGGGCGGCGGAAGAGGAAACCACCTTCGGGGCAACGGGAACGCCGGGAGCGTCCTCGACTATCTCTCCTTTGAAGAAATGCTCGGAAATGAAGCGGGACTCCTCGATGTAGGACGTCTCGTAGCTGTTCGAAGGATCGTCCAGCCCGAGCTGGACCATGCCGTTGCCACCGTTGTTGTAAGTGGTGTTGCGGGCTTTCCAGCCATACATCCCGAGATACAGTCCGCTGCAGTTCACATATACCCACTGTCCGGGCCTGTAGTCGTTGTAGAGGCCGTTCTTGCCGAACTTCAGCTCGATGCCCCCGGTCTCGTCCTGGATGTAAAGGCTCTTGTAGAAATTACCGGCCTGGTCGGAAGTGCAGACCCGTCCGGCTATGATGATGTCCTTCCCGTTCTTGGGAGTGAGCTTGACCTCGTTGTCGTCCCCTTCGCCGGGGGTGTACAGCGCCGCCAGCTGGGCGATGCTGTGGGTGCGGGTCATGGTTTCGGTTTCTTCAGCCGGGACGTCCTTGTACTTCCCGGTGAATACCGGCTGGAACTCTTCGATCAGAGACTGGCAGGAAGCGAGCGTGAGCAGCGCCAGGGTTGCGTAAAAAAACTTCTTCATGGCCTTAGAATCTGAAATAGATGTTCAACATGTAATTGGCCCCGCACATGTAGAAATACTTGGGGTCGAAGCGGTAGTAGCGGTCCTTGCCGGCGCTCTTGATGAGGCGGGTCTGCTCGTAGCCGCCGGTCCTGACGCCGCGGTTGTTCAGCATGTTCTTCACCTCGAAGGAGAAACCGAGATTGTAATCGCCTATGAACCAGCTCTTGCCCGCGCTGAAATTGAGCAGGAAAGCAGGGGCGAATTCCTCCTGCGAGGCCATGTAGCCGACCTCCGCCGGAGTGATGATTCCGTCGATTCCGCCGACCGCGAATTCAGTGCGGTACAGGGGGTTCATGTCTAGGTAAGAATGGGCGAAGTACTGCCCGTTCAGCTCGAAGAACCAGTAACTGTTGGTCCTGTAGTTCAGGGCCAGCTCTGAAGCCAGCTGGGGGGTACTCGGCACATAGTGCTTCTTCCTTCCGGAGGCGACATAATCCCCGTTCAGGGTCAGCTCGTAATTGCCGTCCACGTCCGTGGCATAGACCGGATGGTCCTTCCAATAGGGAACGTCCTCGCTGCGGACGACCTCGGAGCTGTTATCCACGGTCTGGACCATGTGCGGAGTGCTCGTATAGACATACTCGCCGAGGCTCAGGACCGCGGAGGCGGTAAGGCCGCTGATGAACAGGGGGACCTTCACGCCGGCTTCGACGCCCACATGCCTCTGGTCGATGCCCGTCATGGCGAAGTTCGTGAACGAATGCTGCGAATCGTCGTAGAAACTCATGATGTCGGTCTGGTCCATTATCTTGGTCCAGTAGCCCGTCACGCGCGCGTCCACTCCCCCGCCGCTGTACTGCCAGGTCAGGTCGGCAGAAGCCGTCTTGATGGTGGTAAGACCCTTGACGAGGGAATTCCTCGTGCGGGCGGAGATGAAGGCCTGGCTGAAAGTCGGGGCGTCGTTGAAGTAACCGATGGTGGCGGCGACCCTCTGGCGGCTGCCGATGACATACTGCGCTCCGGCCTTGGCGGACCAGGTCAGGAAGGTGCTGACGGCGGAACGGCCCTTCGAAGTGATGACGTTCCCGTCCGCATCGTAGGTGGTGAGTTTCGCGCCGGTAGAGAGGTCATACATGTCGCGCCCCATGTCGTCCAGGCCCGCGAATAGGCCCTTGCGGACATGGCCCGTACGCCAGAAGGATTCGACTCCGAGAGTGGCGGCACCGGTCAGCGTGAGGTTGTCGGAAGTCCAGCTCCCGTCAGCCCAGGCGCGGGCCTTGCGTATGCTCGCGGAATAGTCGTAGCCGTAACGGTCGCCCTTGCGTATCTTCTGCGCCTGCCCGTGATCCATGTACCAGTCGAGGTCGTTCTGTATCTTGAACTCGTTAGTGGCGAAGTCCCTTTCGGCGAAACTGTCGATGTTGAGGAAGTACTCGCCCCCGAGCAGGTCGTTCATCTTCTTGTAGTTGCGGGTCTCGTTGAGCTTCAGGTCGATGCCGCCGTTGAGCCGGGCCGCGTCGGACGGACGCCAGCGGAAGTTCCAGACGAAATTGACGTCGTTCTGGTCCACATGGCGTTCTTCGAGGGCGTATTTGCTGCGTCCTCCCGCATTGTAGTTCACGTTGTACAGGCGGTCCCAGTCCAGGTGCTGGAAATTGGCATAATCCCGGATACGGGGATTCCAGGTTTCACGGGCGAGGGCGGCCTTGAATTCGTTGCTGCGGTTGTAGTCCTCATCCTCCATATAGAAATAGGAAGGAAGGTTGTGGTAGTAGTCGGGCCTCGGGTCCGAGGCGTCGTACCAGTCGAGGGCCGTATAGCCGTTCCAGCCGGTGCGCCACAGGAGGGTCGTCGAGGTCTTGAACTCGTCGGAAGGGGTCTTGTCGTACTTTATGGCCAGGATGGGCTCGAAGGTGGAACGCACCCTGGAGTTGCGGACCTTGCCGTCCTGGTAGCCCCAGTTCGAGTTGTAGAGATTGTCGCCCATGAGGTCGTAAACCTCCTGGGTGGAGGCGTTCTGGGCACCCCTCTGGCCGGGAGCCACCATCACGATGAAGGCGATGTTGCGCTCGCTGTCGATGCGCTTCTCGGCACCGGCATACAGGGCGAAGGAGCGGTAGAACACACCGTCGATCCAGTCGTTGCCGCCGAGACGGGCGCTGGCGTTGACCGCATAGGACCAGCCGTTGTCCTTCCTGCCTGAGGCGTAATTCATCATGAGGCGCAGGCGGTACAGGGCGCTGTTGCTGAGCAGCGAAAAACGCAGTCCCGGACGCACCGAGTTGGGATTGGCGTGGATGAAGGTGGCCCCGTTGTAGCCGCCGGGACCAAGCTCGGAAATGTCCAGGCCGGTCACCGACTCCTTGCTGCGGGTGGCCTCGTTGAGGCCGCTCCACAGGGAGTAGGGACTGTACCCGGTGAGCGCGTCGTTCATGCGCACTCCGGCAAGATACACGTCCTGGGTTTCGGAATTGTAACCGCGGTTTTTGAAACGTATGGCGCTGAAGCCGTATCCGGCCACGTTGCTGAACACGTCGTTGGCCGCAAACAGGATGGTCGGGGCGTCGTTGTAGCCGGAATCGTCGAGGTCGAACTCGGCGAAATTGGAATCGTCCGCCTCGCTGACCTGGGTCGAAGGGGTCATGGTCACGAAGATCAGATCCCGCATCAGGCCCTTCTCGACGGTGACGTTGATTTCAGTCTCCGTGAATCCCGGGGCCGAGACCCTTATGTTGTAGTTGCCGTCGTCCAGGCGGTCGAACAGGAACCCGCCACCTGAATCGGAACGGGCGCCGGTGATTTTCTCGCCGCTACGGTACAGCTCGACGGTGGCTCCCTCGATGGGGGCCCTGCCGGCGCGGCTGACGATAGAAGCCTTGATGCCGCCGGTCAGGCCCTGTGCCGCGGCCGGCAGGACGACGGACAGGAGCAGCGCGGCTGCAATGATTATCTTTTTCATTTGCTGATCACGATATAAGTCGGATAATGGTCGGAATAGCCGCCCACGAAGGCGCCTCCGGAGAAGGTGCGGAAAGGAGTGCCCTTGTAGGGACCGCTCTGCTGGGTCATGAAAGGCTTGACGAAAATGCGTCCATAGTACTTGCCCTTCACGATGGGACGTATCCTGAGTCCGCCGGAGGGGGCCGCAGCAAGGGTATGGTTGACCTGGATGATGTCGAAGATGTTCCATTTGCCCTGGTACGCGAGCGAGCCGTATCCGGCCTTGAGCATGACCTCGAAGGGATCGAAGAAGTCCCCGGGACCGGTCTCGGCGATGGTGGGCTTGCCGTGCAGCCATACCTTCTGGCTGTCGTCTGTCGGATCGTCGTTCATGTCGCCCATGACCACGATCTTGATGCCTGGATACTTCTGCTCCATGTAGCGGGAGTGGTTGTAGATTATTTCCGTGCAGCGGCAGCGGAGGTCACCGCCCTTGCCGCCGCGGCGGGACGGGGTATGGGCGACATAGAATGCAAACTCCTCCCCCGCCATCATGCCGTGGACCATCAGGATGTCGCGGGTGCGGAAATAGTCCTGCGCAGCCTGGTCGAGGGTGATCGGGACCTTCGTCCCCTCGAAGGTGAAGGGGATGGACTCGCTGTCGAGATACTTGAACTGGTCCGGCTTGTAGAGCAGGGCCACGTCCACTCCGCGGCGGTCAGGACCGTCATAGTGGACGATCTGGTAGTTCGCCGCGGCGATCTGGGGATCGCTCACGAGGTCCTCGAGGACGAGGCGGTTCTCGATCTCGCTCACGCCGAGGATGGTGTGCCAGCGCTTGTTGTCGTCCCTCATGGCCCGGATGACGCGCGCCATGTTGGAAACCTTTATCTCGTAGCGTTCCTGGGTCCACTTGTTCTTGCCGTCGGGCAGGTACTCCTCGTCGTTCTTCGCCGGGTCGTCATAGATGTCGAAAAGGTTCTCGAGATTGTAGAACCCTATCACATAATCCTTTTTCTGGGCGGACGCGCCGGGGCCGGGCATCAGCAGCGCGGCGGCCAGGATGATAAGAAATGCTTTTTTCATTTGTTTACGAATGATTTCCACCATGATTCCGAAGTGGACTCCACTAGGGCGGCCTTGCTTTCGCCTATCTTGGCGGGGAGGTTTACGAACAGGTCATAACCCAGGATCTCTTCCAGCCGGTCTATGGTCATCTGACCACTGGTCCAGTCGCGTTCGGAGACATCGTGCCTGTACCAGAACGCGACGCCGGTGTACCCGCCCGTCTGGGGCTGGACGCCGTAAGTAGGGTTCTTCTTGTAGCCTACGAGAGCCTTGAAGTATGCGGACGGGATAGCGACTTCGGTCCAGTCGTTGTCACTGGCATACCCGAGGGGCTCCTCCACCTGGCAGCCCGTCACGACATAGAGGGTATCCATCGCCCTGGCCCAGACGCGCACCTTGTCTTCGAGCGTACCCCACATGCCCTGGTTGAAGGCACTTTTCTGGGGAGTCAGGTTCGTGTAGTAGAAGGTTTCGATGTTGGCGATGCGGCTGAGACGGTCGGCCGAGGGCAACTGGTGGCCGCGGTCGTAGCCGGAGGTCTTGTAGCCGCCGGCTAGCCTCTGCTGGGCACTCTCCGGGAGCTTGGGGTCGTAGCCCCAGGCATCCGTGCGGGAACCGCCGCCGATAAGGTCGTCGTTCAGGGGGTAGGCCACCCACCACGAGACCAACTTCGAGCGGTCGTAGGCAAAGGAGTAGTTGCGGCAGTTGACGGAGCCGAAGTGCATAGGATGGGTGTAGAACTCGAGGCCGGACTTTTTCTCGGGCAGTTCCAGCCAGCCCGAAGGCATCACGTCCTCGTGGTAGCGGCCAACGGCGCGCCAGTACTGCACGAAGGAGGCCACGGTCTCTTCACCCTTGTCGGAAACTGCATGGACTTCCACCACCCTGTCTTCGGTGCCGGTGTTGGCATCGTAGTCGAGGATGATGTCATTCTTCTCCCCGTTTCCGGAATACACGGAAAGACGCGCCCAGTCTATCTCGGCGCCGTCAAGTCCCGTGACGCTGAGGGTCCAGTCCCCGCTGTACTTGACAGATACGAACACGTCGTCCTTCTCCGGGCCTCCGTTGGAATTGCGGACCGCTACGGCCAGCGGGACGGAAGGTCCGTCCTCCGGCTTCTGGCAGGCCCCGGCGAGGAGGCCCGCCAGAAGCAGCGGGACAAGGACTCTGCAGCGCATGGTTTATTCGCTCTTGAGATAAACCTTGATGGAGGACATGTAGACGGCCCCGTCGTAGGCTATGATCATGACCTGCTTGTGGCCGGGCTTCACTTCGATCGTCCAGGTTTCGCCTGCAGTCGTGCTGGTCTTGACGGACCCGAGGGAAGCGTCCGTGACGGCCTTCGAGTTGGGATTCTCGGCCGTAGGCTTGGATGCCGCATTATAAGCGTCCTGGTTGTCGGCATCGTTCTTGCCGCCGGGCAGTTTGAAGTCGGCAGGCATGACATGGACGGTCCTTGACTGGTTGCCCTTTGTCGCATCCGTGACGAACTCGATCTTGGTTATCTCGGTGGAGAACGCCGGGGTCATGATATATGCTCCCTTGCTGTTGCGGATCTGGACATATGTGTTGTCCTTGTGGGCGCTGACATTGGCGGCCCAGCTGCCGGATGCGCTGGGGAAAGTGAAGTCGGTATAAGTCGTGACAGTCGCGTTGTTCTTGGTCAAGGCGTCCACTATCTCAGCGTTCGTCAATTCGGCGGTCTTCGCGTTGGGATCGACCGCGGCGACCTGGCTGATCACTACGGAAGAGCTGATCTGGCCGGCAGTCACCACAACGGTCACGGTCCTGGCCGAGAACGCAGTATTGGCGCCGAAGGTGACCTTCACCTTGCCGTCGCCCTTGCCGCTGCTCTTGTCGAAACTGACGCCTTCGACGGCGGGGATGGTCCATTCGAGATCGGACTTGATGCTGATCTCGGCCCAGGTACTGTCGGCCCCGACCCTCATTTCGGTGGGAGAGGCCTGCAGATAGCCTGCCTTGATGGAAATGTCAGTGGCAAGGAAGGTGATGTACTGGTTGGACTTTCCGGAAGCATAGACGAAGAATCCGGTGATCGTGCAGTCGAGCCCGTTCAAGGCGGCGGGGCTTTCCATGCCATCGGAGGCAATGACGGAACCGGTCCTGTCGGTGACGCCGTCTACGTTGAAGTTGATGTACTCGCCGGATACCGAAATCTTGCCGTTGACCTTGTAGTACTTCAGGTACTTGGTCGCGGGGTCGATGCTGAACGTTCCGAAGGTCGGGGTAAGGTCGGAGGGCTCGGGCATGGTCACCGTGCGTCCCGTCGCCGTAGTCTCCATGTTCTTCGGGGAAACCAGCTGGGGATAGGTCTTGGGCGCTCCGCTAGTGCCGTAGAAGGTCAGGGTGGCATCCATGGACAGGACGTCTCCGGCCTTGACGGTCGGGGTCTCTTCTTCTCCGAGATAGACAAGGAGATAATCGGTCCCGTCGGAAACGAGATATCCGTGGGCATAGACGAGCTGGACGGTCATGTTCGACACATGGACCTTCGTGTTGTTCTTCTGCGCAACGACGTCGGCGACGGTCGCGCATTCGACGACGGGAGTAGCCTCGCGGCTGACCTGCACGTTGTCAACCTCCCAGGTGTCGCTGGCGGAGGCGGTGGAAGTGAAGCGGAAGGCTATCTGGATCTTCTTGCCAAGCCAGTCCTTCAGGTCGATGTCGCCCGCGGCGATGAATGTGTAACCGTTGGGCCAGGTTTCCGGCTCCAGCTTGGTCCACGTGGTCTGTCCCTCTTCGCGGATGAGCACCGACGCGTCCTTGGAGACGGCCGAACTGTAAGAGGCATGGCGGAACTGCAGCCATGCGGCGGCTTCCCCGTTCAGGTCGATGACGGGCGAAACGAGGTAGCTGTCGGAAGCATGGAAGGTGCTGCCTATCTTACCGGTGGCCTTGGCGTAGCCGTGGCTGTCGGCAGTCCAGATCTCGACGCCCTCGGCCAGGGTCATCTTGTTTTCGACGGTGAACCCGCTGAGGCTGTTATCGAACTTGGCCTGGAAAATAGGGCCGCCGGGGCCCTGGGGGCCGGCCTGGTAGACATGGACGGCGATGGTCTTCGTGCCGTTCGTAAAGCTGAGGTCCGTCTCACGGTCGTGGCCGGTGTTGGCGCGGACGGTGACGCTGAGTTTCTGCGCCTTCACGGCGGCGGAGCCGCTTTCGGGAGTCACGGAGACCCAGTCGACTCCTTCTTCGTAGGCGTTGAGCTTCCAGTCACGGGTCGAGGTCAGTTCAATCTCCTTCGTGCCCATCTCCTGGGTGAAGGTGACGGTCTCGACTGCGGCCTTGATATCGGCCTTGAGGGCCATGGGGTCCTCGTTCTTTTCGCAGCCTGCGGCAAGAAGCGCTCCTGCCAGCACGGCGAATAGGTAATGCTTGAGTTTCATATGCGGTTATCGTTTGTTTTAATGCTTCATCTGCATCTTACAAATATAAACAAATACTTGGAAAATCCGCGGGAATACGGAAAAAATCAGCCCCGCACCATTAGGCGCGGGGCTGAATATTCAAGATGTTTCAGGTCAGGTTATTTGTCCTTCTTAATGAACCATACGCCGTAGTCGGCCTTGGAGGTAGGGGCGTAAGACCTCATAAGCCTCTGGGAACCGCCAACGCTGCATTTGACAATGCCTCCGGAAATACCCTTCTCGAGGGTTCCGGTCATAAAGATACCCTCGGCCACACCGTCGGATGCCTTGAATATCTGTGCGTCGTCTTTGCTCGTTTTCCGGGTAAGGTTGGTCTGTGAGGAACCATGTGCCATATAGTACTTGGTGCTGCCGACTTCCCAGGAGATGTAGTATTCATCTTTATTGGTGGCCGCCTCAAGCGTAACTACGACGGCGTTGGTAATACCGCTGAGTTCTTCAGTCGTCTCATCATAGGTGACCTTCTCGGTAACACCCTGGTTGCTGGTAAACGATCCACAGAAAAGATGCCATCCTACCAGCGCCTCATTGTTATTGTTGGCTACGTCCTTGTTGGGGACGTGGCAGGCCAGGTAATAGTCACCGGGAACGAGTTTGGCGACCTTTCCGATATGCCGCTTGTCGGCGGCGGCAGTCACGGTCACCTTGAAGGTGATCGACGCTGCCGTGTAGGAGGGAGTTCCGGTCACAGCGGGAGCGCTGACCGTGATGGTCGTTTCACCGGCAGCGACACCGGTAACCTTTCCGTCTGCATCGACGGTAGCAACACCGGTATCCGTGGAGGAGAAGCTCAGTGTGGCGTCAGTATTTTTGGTGACGGTGACGGTCTTGCTTTCGCCGACCTCGATGGACAGGTCCGCCACCTTGAGGCTGGTTACGATCTCGGAGGCTGTGAAATGATCCTGGGCCCAGATCTGAACCTGCTTGGTGGTCTTGTTGTAAGCGGGGACGCAGACAAGGTCGCCCTTCGAGCCGGTAGTGATGGTGGCACTACCCTTGAGGTAGCTGGGGAACGTGATCTCGCCCTGCTTGACCTCGCCGGACTTGGCGGAGCTGCTGACTCCGGTAGTGATCTCCACACCCTTCACGAGAACGAGCATATTGACATACTTGTCGAAGTTAGCCTTGAGCTCTTCGAAGGTAATCTCCTTCGGGGCCATCTCGTCCGCAGTTGCGTCGGTCTCGGCGAAGTCGGATCCCTTCACGATGGAAGTCAGCTCGTTGAGGTTGTTGTACACGGTTGCGGTACCGCTGATGCCGCCGTTGATCTTCTTGCCTGCAGTGAGCCCGTGGCCGCTCTTGTAGAGCAGGATACCTCCGGTCTCATCCACGAGGAACGCGTTGCTGCCGTTGACATACTTGACGATGACATCCTTGAGGACGATCTCATAGTTGGTGGTGCCGGCCGCGACAGCCTTGTTGAGTTCGCCGATGGTCTTGCAGGGGGTCATCTGGACGAGGGTGACGAAGATGCTGGTCTCCTCGCCGATGATCTGGAACTTGGCCTCACGCGCCTTGCCGGTGGTGTTGGCCTCGAGGGTCACGGTGATGTCGCCGTCGTCGGTGCCGGACTTGGTGAAGTCCTTGACCCAGCTGTCATGGTTGCGGACGGTCCAGTCGCAGTTGGCGTTCACGCTGATTTTCACCTCGCCGGCGGCGGAGATGGCGGTGACCTTCTCGGCAGCCCTGAGGATCTCCATTGAAGGAGCAGCCTGGTCGATGTACAGGGACGGGATGATGCAAGGACCGAGGTTCTTCTCGACGTACCCGCCGAAATTGTTGTGGTCCTTGTCGTAGACGACGGTCTTGGGATTGCCCGTTGTCGAAGCGTTGACGATCTTCGCAGTTCCGTCCTCCTCGAAAGCGATGGTCCAGCGGCTGGCCTTGGTCGCATCCTGGGTGGAATAGAAGTTCTGGTAAGTGTCGTCGTTCTGGTAGAGATAGAAGCCGTTGGGCATCGTCAGGAAATAGCCCTCAGCACCGGTGGCAGTTTCCAGCGTGTACTGGATCTTGTTGCCGGCATACTCGATGACGCCCTCGTCATTCGCGGCCACTTTCTCCGCGTCGATGTAGGAATAGTATGCATCACCCTTGTCGGTCTGGTTGAAGAACGTCATGGCCTGCAGGGTGCCGCCGTTGTCGGCGACGATGATGAACTTCTTGGTAAGGTCGATATCGTCCGCCTTGGTCACCTTGGCATAGGTACGGGTGACGTCGAGGGCCTTCAGGCCGTTCTGGCTGACCGAAAGGTTGGCCGAAGGACCGTCGATGCTCCATACGGTCACGACATCCTTGCGGGGAGCGACGACTTCGCCGTATGAGTTGGTGTTGGCCTTGGCCGTGAGTTTGACCTCCCCGTTGCCGCTGCCCTCGACGGGCTCGGCGGTAATCCAGTCGGGAGCATAGACATACCAGTCTCCGTTGGCGGTCACGGTAAGGGTGACCGCTGCCGGAGATGTAGCCTCGAACGCAGCCTCGGCCTTGTTGAGCTCGATGCTGGAGGCTCCGATTTCGGGCTTGTAGCAGGATGCGACGAGCACACCGGCGACAAGGACCGCGATTATGTTGAATATACGTTTCATATCCTTATACGGTATCCGTTAGTTGAACAAATATCTTACACCGAACTGGAGCTGCCAGCAGTTGTAGAAGTCTCCGCTGTGGGTGTAGGTGTGGTCGTTGTTGCCCACGAACTGATAGACGGGGGCGACGGTGGAAGAGAGACTCTCGACATTGGTGCACTTGAGGAGCTTGCCGTTGTTGCAGTCGAGGACCTGGGGGATGCCCCAGTTCTGGTTGATGAGGTTTCCGATGTTCATCAGGTCGACGGAGAACTCAAGCTTGTGGAGAGTCTTGCCGATCTTCATGGCGACATCCTGCGCGACGCGGAGGTCGAACTGATGGAGCCAGGGGGAACGGGCGGAATAGGCCTCTGCATACTGTCCCTTGTGGGTGCGGAGGTACTTGTCCTGGTTGACGAATGTCCAGAAGGCCTTCATGTCCTCGGCGGAAGCCCACTTCAGTTCGGTCGGCTTGCTGGGGATATAGATGAGGTCGTTGGAGACACCGTCACGGTTCAGGTCATTGTCATAGTAGAAGGAATATCCGCCTGCGGAATAGCCTTCGTAGAAGAGGGAAACATGGGTGTCGAAGCCTTCGAGGCCTTTCCACTTCTGGGTCCAGGACGCGGAAGCGATGACCCTGTCGGGACGGACGTACCGCGAGCGCTGCAAGACGGCGAACTCAGGACCGTTGACGGTGTAGAGTCCGGTGTAGGCGGAAGAAGCGTCGGATCCCGGCATGCCGGTGATTTCCTTCTGCTCCATCTTCGTGTAGGAAGCCATCAGGCGCAGGGCCGGGATGGGAGTGGCGTTTACGGTGATGTTGGCGCTGTAGCCGTAGCCCTGGGTGGTGTTGGTCAGCACGAAGGCGTCGGTGGCGACGTACTTGTAGCTGGTGGGATAGATAAGGCGGTTGTCAGCTCCGGGCAGACGGTCCCAGTCGCTGTTGTCCTTGACGTTGTAGTTGGTCATGCGCACGCCGTAGACGGTCTTGTTGAAGACACCTTCCGCGCTTACGGTCATGGGGAAGTCCACGGGGACCTTGTAGTCGGCGCCGAGGGAGAACTTCGCCACGAGCGGCATCTTGAAATCAGGATCGACGCCGTTGATGGAGGAAGAACCGAGGACACCGTCCTCAGGCTTGATGTCCAGCGGGAAGAGAGCGGGATTGACCTCGTTCATCTTCTTGAGGAGGTCTTCCTTCTTGACGATCATCGGACCGGCGAACGAAGCCAGATCCCCGGACGGGGTGGCAACCTTTCCGTTCCACTTCGTCGTGATGACGCCCTTGTTCTGGATCATGTTGGAATTGGTCGGCATGTTCGTGAAGAACACGAGAGGGAGACGGCCGGTGAAGAGACCGGCGCCGCCGCGTACCTTCAGGCTTCTGTCGCCGAAGACATCCCAGTTGAAGCCGACGCGCGGGGACGGGGTGATGTGGGCGGCGGGCCACTTGCCGGTATCGACATGCTTGCCGTTGTAGTCGACGTCATACATGGCCTGGTTGCGCATGATGTCCTTCTCGTCGAAGATGAGGGCATCGAAACGCACGCCGTAGGTGAGCTTGAAGTTCCTGGTGACGTCCCATTCGTCCTGGAGATAGAAACCTATCTGGTTGAAGGTGACCTGGGCGGTAGGATTGGTGGCTCCGTTGTAACCGTAGGTAAGGTTCACGGTCTCGGGAGCTACGCTCATGTCGGGATCGATAAGGCTGTGGGAGACGGGATCGTAACCGTTGGCGGCATAGAAGTCGGCCAGGCTGCGATAGCGGTAGTAACCGGTGCCGTTACGCATGTAGGCGTTGTTGGCGAACTGGTGCTCGAAGCTCACGCCCGCGAGGAAATGGTGCTTTCCGAGGTCGTAGGTGAAATCATCCTTGACGTTGATGATCTTGTTGTAGACGCCGTTGTTGTAGGTGAAAAGCTCATAACCGGCGGAGATGTAGGGAGACACGCTGCCGCTGACTGCCGGATCCTTGTAGAGGATGTCGATGAAGGGGAACTCGTCGGAGTAGGTTCCGCGGATATCGGCGATGCTCGTGTAGGTGACGAGCAGCTGGTTGTGCATCTTGTCTCCGATACGGCTGTTGAGGTCGACCGCGATGGAACTCACGTTGTTCTGCATGTTGTAGCAGGAGTTCAGATAAGAGTGGCTGTACTGCGAACCGAGACGGTTGCCGGAGTGGCGGGTGGAGGCGTCGGAGGAGTTTCCGTTGGTCGGTTTCCACTCGAGGTTCTGGGTCCAGTTGTAACGGACGGCCAGCTTGTGGTCGGCGTTGATGTTCCAGTCGATGCGGCCGAGCAGCTTGGTGTTCGTGGTCTCGGCGGGGAAGGAGGAGTAGGAACCGGTGTCATAGCCGAAACGCTGCTTGAGGGCGTCGGCGACATTGGCCAGGTCCTCAGCCTTCGTGCGGGAAATCTGCTTCTTGGTATCGGCCTTGGGAGTGCCGTCGCTCTCGGTGGGATCGCCGTCCTGCCATGCCCTCCAGTTGGTGATCATTCCGGGCTGGGAGATACGTTCCGCGCTGACGAAGAAGAAGAGCTTGTCCTTGATGATGGGGCCGCCTACGGTGCCGCCATAGACATGGCGCTCGTACATGTCGGGGACCTCGGCCTTCGTGCCGTGGGCATTCACGCCGTGCGTCTTGTCATTGTAGTGGTAGGTATAGATCGTAGCCCTGTACTTGTTGGTACCGGACTTGGTGATCGCGTTCATTCCGCCGCCGACGAAGTTTGTCTGGCGCACGTCGAAGGGGGCGACCACGACCTGGACCTCCTGGATGGCGTCCATGGAGATCGGGCTGCCGCCGCCGGGCAGGCTGGAAGAAAGACCGAAGTTATTGTTGAAGTTGGCTCCGTCAACGGTGAAGTTGGTGGAACGTCCGTCACCGCCGGCGATGCTCATCCCGTTGGAATAAGGCGAATACTTCGCGATGTCGGTGATGCTGCGGCTGACCGTCGGCAGGGAGTTGATCTGGCCCAGGCTGATGTTGGTCGCGGGGCCGGTCTTCTCCTCGGAGAAACTCGTCGCGGAGGCAACCAGGACGACTTCCTTCAGCTGCTGGGACGCATCCTTCAGCGCTGCGTTCAGGCCGTATGCCTCACCGAGCTGCAGGGTGATGTCCTTGACGACCACGGTCTGGTAACCGAGGGTAGAAATGTTGACTTCATAGGGACCGCCGGCCCTCATGCCCTTGATGGCATACTGGCCCTGGCTGTTGGCGACTGCGTAGTACTGCGACCCGGTCGGTACGTGGACCGCGATGACTACCGCACCCGCAAGAGGTTCACCGTTCTTATCGGTCACAAGGCCGTTGAGAGCGGATGTCGTGATCTGCGCGAACGCAGGAACGACGAGGAGCATTGCCGCCAGAGACGACAAGAAACTCTTGAAAGAATGTCTCATGATTTTATTGATATGTTGGATAGAATTTTTCACGGCGCAAATTTAATATCTGACAACCGAATATAAAATAATTTTTGAAGTTTTTTTGGAGCATTTCCGAACTTTTTTCCGCTTTCGGCAAGAATCGGTAACAAGATAAAAAACGCGGCTCCCGGGATGGGGGCCGCGTTCTTCAAACGAACCTGACTGGCATTAATCCGAGGTGTATACCAGATGAATCTCAGAAATAGTGCCGTTATAGGCATTAGCCGTGGTAACCATGTAGTATCCGACACCGGGTGCCGCTCCGGTCACGTTGATGGTCTGATCCGTGGTCGAGCTGAAATCCATGGATCCGAAATTCGTCGCTCCTTCTGCAATCGAGCAGGTCGGAGGCGTCGCTTCGGTATTCGTAGTCACATTGGACACAAGAGCCCACTTGAAGGCGGTGTTCGCAGAATACAGGACCCACCTGACGGATTTAAGAGTCATCGATGGAATGGCCGGCAGCTGCATCCAGGCGCGACCGTCCTTGCCTCCATAGGGGTTACCGCTGCTGGTGCCCTGAGGATTAACGCGCATTCCGTAGAGATTGCCACTCCCGGTAGCCCTTGAGATACCGTATGTGGCCCAGAAACGGAAATCATATCCGCTCATGAGATCATACTCGATAATCCTGTTGTCATTACGATATGTCGCATTCGTGGAAGCCTGTCCGTTAGACGGGAAATAGTACGCATCCTTATGGGCAGGAAGACCGGTTGCATCTGTCACTGTCCCCAGAATAATGTCGATTGAAAGACCAGTATAGAAGGATACCGATGTCTCGACGCCATACTTCTTGACCCCACCGACGGAGACCCACGCCTTATAGACATAATCCCCGATAGGGAGACTGAGCTCCTTGCTGAAGGAGGCGGCGGGAGCGTCACAGGTGACAGTGGTCCAGGCGGAGGCGCTTTTGAGCTTATAGTCGAAACCGCAGGTGGTCTCCGACACATTTCCGAGATACATTCCAACGGAGCCTTTGAGGGTGGCGGAAGTACCTGCCTGCGCCGGACTTCCGGTCTTGACATAAGCAACCGTGGTCGTGGGAGTTCCCTCATAGTAGAGGTCAAGCTGCCTGAAGGCGACCCAGCGGCTGCTGGGGGCCACTGCGGTGATACGGCACGCGACATTGTTGCCGTTTCCTACGGGAACCCAGAGCGTCTCGGACCCCGTGGCAACAACACCCTTTACCCTATACGCCTCACCGCCGAT
>JAEEIQ010000085.1 GCA_016281435.1 Bacteroidales bacterium | reverse complement strand
CAATCTCTCTCAATAGACATACTGCGGTGGTTTGAGCAGCGGGGTTCCACCTCTACCCATTCCGAACAGAGAAGTTAAGCCCGCTAACGCCGATGGTACTGCCCCACCAGGTGGGAGAGTAGGTAGCCGCCGCTTTTAATTTAAAGTCCGACTGAGAAATCAGCCGGACTTTTTTGTATATTTGCGTGTCTGGTAATAAAATATGAAGAAGCCCCTTTACATGCTCCTGCTCCTCGCCTGCTCCCTTTCCTGTCGTGGTGGGGATGGTATTCTCGTCCAGGCAGAAGGTTTTGCCTCGAAGGGCGGATGGGCCCTTGACTGCCAGTTTTACGACCAGGTAGGGTCGGCATATCTTCTGGCTCACGGACTGGGTACTCCCGTTGAAGACGCGAGCACAGTGGTGAAGGTGCCGAAAACCGCAGTTTACCATTTCTGGGCGCGCACCTACAACTGGAACTCCCCGTGGGATCCCGACATGGCTCCCGGCCGTTTCTGTCTGAAGGTGAACGGAGAACAGGTCGGCGGCGAGCTGGGAGCAGCGACCCGTGAATGGGGGTGGGAGCATGCTGGTTCGGCGGAGCTGGAAAAGGGTCAGGTGACGCTGTCCCTGAGTGACCTCACCGGATTTGACGGCCGCTGCGACGCCATTTATATCACTACCTCTGAAGATCCCGTTTTCCCTGATACCGGTGCCGGGTCGCTCCCCCTTGTAAAAGAGAAGAACAGGTATGACCTCATAGTTGTCGGGGCCGGAACTGCAGGTATCTCTGCCGCAGTGGCGGCCTCCCGTCTCGGATTGAAGGTCCTGCTCCTCGATGAGAAGGACGTTTTCGGAGGAGTGTCTTCTCCTGACGTTTCAATTACCGTGAGCGGGGCCCGCGGCGGCAGGTATCCTGCCCTGGGGCGTGTGATATCAGAACTCGGGATTCCGAATCGGAACTACGCCAAGTTCGAGTCCAGGCTCCGCGATGAGAATGTGGACCTGAGGCTCCGTCACAGGGTCGTTTCCGTACGGAAGAAAGGGGCGAGGATAACGGGCGTAACAGCGGTAGATTTCGAGGCGATGCGTCGGGTAGAGTTTGTTGCGCCCCTGTTTGCGGACTGTACGGGTGACGCTAATCTGGGGTTTTATGCCGGGGCACGTTACATGGTCGGACAGGAGGCCCGGAGCGTGTTCGGGGAATCGCTCGCACCCGAGGTCCCTGACGGTCGTTCATACGGGTCGTCCGTCATGTGGAAGTCCGTCGACAAGGGTGTGGAAAGCAACTTCCCGGAATGTCCATGGGCGGTCAGGTTCGACGGGAAGACCCGGCAGAAGGTTTTCCGGAGCCGCTGGAACTGGGAGGTCGGGTTCGACAAGGACCAGATGAAGGATGCAGAATGGATGCGGGACTATATGTTCCGTGTCATATACGGGAACTGGGATTACCTGAAGAACTCCCCCGAAACTTCCGCCGAGTACGCTACGTATGCACTTAGCTGGGTTTCCCCTGTCCTGGGAAAGAGGGAGAGCAGAAGGCTGGTCGGCGACTATGTAATCACCCAGAACGACATCTACCAGGACGGTCGCTACGATTGCGAAGGCCCCTGGACGCAACTGCCGGATGCATGCGTGTGGGCGACGTACCCGATAGACCAGCATTTCCCCGACCCTGAGAATTCGAAGTCTTTCGCGGGGGAGGAGTTCCTCTCCACGATGCAGCACAACGATAACCCCCGTGGCATAAGCAGGAAGTTCCTGGAGGCGGGAGTTACCGTTAATCTTCCGTACATGATACCCTACCGCTGCCTGTACAGCGCGGACATAGACAACATGTTCATGGCCGGAAGGGACATCAGCGGCAGCCGCCTTGCGATGTGCTCATACCGCGTGCAGGGAACGACTGCCCAGATGGGCGAGGTCGTAGGCATAGCGGCAGGTATCTGCAAAAAGAAGAAGTGCACGCCCCGCCAGGTGTACACTCTCTATCTGGACGAGCTGAAAGCAGCTCTGGAAGCAGGCGTTCCGTCGAAAGGGAAGGAATTCTTCTTCCCCAACTAGAGCTTCCTGAAAGTAGTCGTGACCGTCCTTGCCGGGATGCTGGTTGGTGGCGGGAGGTCGGCGACCGCCCGGTGAGTAAAACGCCCCCTTTTACTCACGGAGGCATATAATTGAAGGCCGTGGTGAGTGGAATGGCCCCTTCTACTCACGGAGGCATATTTGGAAGTCCCCGAAAGCCTGTCCTGTCCGGAAAACAGGCCGGAAATCCGGATGGGAGGCCCCAAAACCATGTCCTGTCCGGAAAACGGGCCGGAAATCCGGATGGGAGGCGGGAAAGCATCTTTTTGTTATATTTGTATCCGTTATGACAGACATTTCC
Organism: Bacteroidales bacterium; assembly: GCA_016281435.1. Next base: position 6,723 of record JAEEIQ010000085.1, on the reverse strand, counting down.
GTAATAGTACCCCTTTTCAACGAGAAGGAATCCCTTCCCGAACTGTCGTCCTGGATAGCCAGGGTGATGAAAGACAATTCTTACACGTACGAAATCATCTTCGTCGACGACGGAAGCACGGACGGCTCCTGGGATACTATAAAGGAACTTTCGGCCTCTGACGGGCGAATCAAGGGCATCTCGTTCCGCCGCAACTACGGCAAATCTGCGGCCCTGTATTGCGGCTTCAAGAAGGCTGAGGGGGATGTTGTCTTCACGATGGACGCTGACCTCCAGGACTCCCCGGACGAGATTCCCGAAATGTACCGGATGGTAAAGGAAGAAGGTTACGACCTCGTCTCCGGCTGGAAACAGCACCGTAAGGACAATAAACTGACGAAGAATCTCCCCTCGAAACTCTACAACGCCACCGCTCGAAAGATAACCGGCATAAAGCTCCATGACATGAACTGCGGCCTCAAGGCGTACCGCAGCGAGGTCGTCAAGAACATAGAGGTATATGGCGAGATGCACCGCTACATCCCCTATCTGGCAAAAAATGCCGGATACACCAGGATAAGCGAGAAGCGCGTCCATCACCAGAAACGCAAGTTCGGCAAGAGCAAATTCGGCATCGAACGCTTCTTCAACGGCTTCCTGGACCTACTCTCACTGTGGTTCCTCAGCACCTTTGGGAAGAAGCCCATGCATTTCTTCGGCTATTCCGGGCTCCTGATGTTCTTTGTGGGCTTCGTGATGACGGTCTGGATCATAGTCGCGAAACTGGTCCACCAGGCCCAGGGTGTACGCTTCAGGGCGGTTACCGACCAGCCGCTCTTCTATCTGGCGCTCGTGGCCGTCATCCTCGGCGTGATCCTCTTCCTTGCCGGCTTTGTCGGCGAGATGATCGCCCGCTCCGGACAGGACCGCAACAACTACAACATCAAGGAAGAACTCTGATGAAGGGCAAGTATCCTATTGCTTTCCTGGCAGCATTCATTGTTGCCGGAATCTGCCTGCATGCCCAGGTGAAACTCGTCGACTCATGCGAAACGGACGGCTGGGAATACTCCGGCACCATGGAGCGCACTATCGGGAAGGGGGACTGCGTGGAAGGCGAAGGCTGCTTCCGCTTCGCGTACGGTTTCAAGGGCGGGAAAGCCCCCGGGGCCGAAACCGCCTGCTGGCAGCGGCTTTTCACAAACTTCAGATGCGATTTCAGCTTCTGCCCCCGCTCCATGTCCGTCTGGGTGAAAGGACGGCCGTCCAACAAGGGCGATCTCCGCATCGTGCTTCTGCAAGGGGACATGAACTCGCGCTTCCACCACAAGGTGCTCCGTACGTACGGATACACCGACAGGAAGGCCCTGCGCAACTCCGGATGGAAGAAAGTCGAGGCCCCGTTCGCGAAATTCAAGTCTCTTGACGGGGGAGATGTCCCTCTTGACCTGTCCCAGGTCATAGGATGGAGGGTCGAAGTCGTCAATACGGACGGGACGGCATCCGAAGGCAATGTCTTCGAGATGGATAAGATGGAGCAGAATACTTCATACCGGCCCCGGTGGAACCGGAAGGCGCGGCTGACCAGCCTCATCGTCCAGCTGAACAAGAAGCTCTATGCCGACACGGACTGGGAGCAGGTCTTCCGGGCGACGAAGGAAATAGGCATCGACACCTGGTGGATCCAGTTCTGCATAGGGCGCAAAAGCGCCTGGCATATCTCCTTTTACAAGAACTGCACGCTTCCTTGGGTGACGGAAAGGCTGGACTACGTGGACCGCATGTTCGCCGCGGCCGAGAAATGCGGCATAAAGCTCATCGTCGGGCCGTCCTATGAGTCCTGGGGCCATACATGGCTGCTTTTCAAGAAAGAAAGGTATGACGAAGTGTTCGGGACGAACCGCCTCGTGATAGACGACATTGCGGCCAACTTCGCTTCTTCCCCGGCCTTCGCCGGCTGGTACATAGCGAACGAGTTCCATGACGGGAGCAATTCCAACTACAACTGGTGGGAGGAGGAAGGCAACGTGCTCCTGGCTGAATATCTGGAACGTACGGCGAAGTACATGAAGGCCCTCAAGGATGTTCCGGTGTCCGTATCCCCGGCTCTTTTCCGGGGGTTCCCGGCGAAGATGACAGGGGATATGTACGACAGGCTTTTCTCCCGGACCCCTTCCGTGGACCGCCTGTACATCCAGGACTGCGCCGGACGCGGGGCCGACATGATCACATCCGTCGGGGTGGACCTGCCGAACTATTTCACGGAGCTGAAAAAGGCCTGCGAAAAGAACGGCGTGGAGTTCTGCGTCAATGCCGAGTCCTTTTTCCGCTGCGATATCCTTAAAGAAAAGCGCCGGCCTAAGACCTGGGACGAATTCCGCAGGCAACTCGAGATGGCCGGAGCGTTTACGGATGAAATCACCAGCTTCAGCTGGTTTTCTTTCCAGCCCGGCCAGGAGACCTGGGAAGGGTACAAGAAGTATATCAGCAGGTAGGACCGCCTTTTCCGGTCATGATCCCTAGTATCATGCCGTCCGTCTGTTTCATCCCGGTGGCCCCTATCCGGCCAAGATTCTTTATGGTAGTCTCCGTGTCTGCGTCGATGATGCCGTCCGTGGGCTGTATGCAGATGCCGTCCATTGCGAGGATGGCCGACTGGATCGCGCAGGAGACCCCGGAGGCCACCTTGAGCGCGCAGCCCTCCTTCGCGCCGTCGCAGACCATGCCGGTGATGTTCCCTATCATGTTCTTGACCGCTGCGCCCATCTGCTCCATGGACCCGCCTTTCAGCATTATGATTCCGCAGGAAGAGCCCGTCGAGGCGACGACACAGCCGCAGAGGGCGGAAAGGCGCCCGAGGTAGGACTTGATGTGGATTGCGACGAGGTTGCTCACGGCAAGGGCCCGTATCAGGGCCTCCCGGCTGCTCCCCAGGGACCTGGCGGCCGCGATGACAGGCATAGAGGCCGTGATTCCCTGGTTCCCGCTTCCGGAATTGCTCATCGCGGGCAGCGGGCACCCGGACATGCGCGCGTCGGAAGCCGACGCCGTCATGGCCATTGCCCGCGTGGCGAAGCTGTCTCCGAAGATGTCCCTGTGCAGGCCGGACTCTATCGTCTTGCCGACATTCAGCCCGTAATTCCCGCGGCGTCCCTCTTCGGACAGGGCGGTGTTCATCTCTATCTCCTCATCCATGAGGGCAAGGTCGGAGAGGGCGGCGTTCCGCGCGAATTCGTATATGAGATCCAGGGTGAGGAACTTGCCGTCCGGAGCGGCTTCGGCGTCGGAACTGCCCGGGCAGCCCTTGTCCACCATGGGGACTCCGTCCCGCGAAACGAAGCAGATGTTGTCGTGGGTGTCGGCGAGGATGCATTTCGAAGTGTGGCCCTCTGGGAAGAAACACTCCGTTTCGACATACAGGAGTTTCGGGACATCGGACAATCCGACGCGGATGATTCCCGAGGCCATGATATCCGAAGCCTTGCGGAGCGCGTCCGGGCAGGTCCCCTTCAGTACTTCCAGCCCGCAGCGCCAGTCCCCGGCCGCGAGGGCGAGGGCGCAGGCGGCGTCGAGCCCCTTCCACTCCGTTCCGGGGATACCTACTCCCATTGCATTTTTCAGGATGTTGGGCGATACCCGTACATCGACCCTGAGAGGCCTGAGGTCCGGCCATTCTGCGGCGCACCGTGCCGCGCACAAGGCTACCGCTGCGGGCTCCGTGCATCCGAGGGCTGGCTTCACTTCCTGATGCAGGATGCGGAGTATCCTGGAATAAGTTTCGGAATCCATGGTGCTCAGTCGTCTTCCTTCGCGAAGGGATTGCGGGACGGGATGTTGCGTGAAAGGATTGCAGAAAGTACCGTTCCGTAGAGGACGCACCAGAAAAGGTTCGTGAAGAAGGTCATCTGCGGAAGGCTGCCCCTCAGGTTCTCCATCTGCTCCATCGTGTTGGAGTCCAGCATCGAAGAGTATGAACTGAGGACGGTATCGTATGCGTTGGTGAGCATGTCCGGCTGGATGAACAGGACGAATGCCAGGTAGAAGGCGGAGTAGAGGAGGGCGGATAGCAGGGCCGTGATGACTCCGAAAAGGAAGGTGTCTCCGTTCAGGGCTTCCGGGTTGGCCTCGCAGAGCTTGCGCATCAGGCTTCTCATCAAGAAGATGCACCCGAGGAACTTGCCTGCCCAAAGCGCCAGGTTAAGGACGGATATGAGTCCGGCAAGGAGCGGGGATCCGTCCGCGCCGAGCTTTCCGGTGAAAGAATTGATGACCATGTAGGCGATCGCGATGGCTCCGAAGATGAGCCCGGCCCGCGCGCCTTCGTTCCAGAGAGTTTTCCTGTCAAGGGAGGATTCCATAATGTTATAGCTTAATCAGCACAAAGATAGAAAAAAAGTAGTATCTTTGCAGGTTGTGAATTAATACTTGGAAGGAAAATGTTGACGATAGCTTTCACAGACGGGACCATCCGTCCCTGGGACGATGACGAGGCCAAGCACATATTCTGGCACTCTTCAGCACATCTGATGGCCGAGGCCATCGAGGCCCTCTATCCGGGGGTCCGTTTCGGCGTGGGCCCTGCGGTCGAGACCGGTTTCTACTATGACGTCGATTTCGGCGGACGGCAGATCTCCGAGAGCGACCTTGCGGATATCGAAAAGAAGATGATCGAACTCGCCCGCGCGAAAGAGACCTTCGAGTGCACGAAAGTGTCCAAGGCGGACGCGATGAAATATTTCAAGGAAAAAGGCGACCCGTACAAGTGCGAGCTCATCGAGGACCTTGAGGACGGCACGATCACGTTCTACAAGAACGGCGCTTTCACCGACCTCTGCCGCGGACCCCATGTCAAGCATGTGGACGACATCAAGGCCGTTAAGCTCACCGCCATTGCCGGCGCATACTGGAAGGGCGACCAGAACCGTGAGCAGCTAACCCGTATTTACGGCGTCAGCTTCCCCAAGAAATCCATGCTCGACGAGTATCTCCTGATGGTCGAAGAGGCCAAGAAGAGGGACCACCGCAAGCTCGGCAAGGAGATGGAACTTTTCACCTTCTCGAACCGTGTCGGACTCGGACTTCCCATGTGGCTGCCCCGCGGCGCCCAGATGCGCTACACCCTCGAACAGTTCCTGCGCCGCAAGCAGGCCGAGCTGGGCTATCTCCCGGTAGTGACCCCGCATATCGGGGCGAAGGACCTCTACGTCACATCCGGCCACTACGCAAAATACGGGAAGGACTCCTTCCAACCCATCCATACGCCCCAGGAAGGCGAGGAATACATGCTCAAGCCGATGAACTGCCCGCACCACTGCGAGATCTTCCGCAGCAGCCCGCGTTCGTACAGGGACCTGCCCCTGCGCTTCGCGGAATTCGGTACAGTCTACCGCTATGAGCAGAGCGGCGAACTCCACGGACTTACCCGCGTGCGCGGTTTCACCCAGGACGACGCCCACCTCTTCTGCCGCGCCGACCAGCTCAAGGAAGAGTTCGAGAAAGTCATCGACCTCATCCTCTATGTCTTCAAGACATTGAAGATGACCGACTACATGGCCCAGATATCCCTGCGCCACCAGACCGACCATAGCAAGTACATCGGCAGCGAAGAGAACTGGGAGAAGGCTGAGCAGGCCATCATCGAGGCCTCCGCCGAGAAGGGCCTCAAGACCGTCGTCGAATACGACGAGGCCGCATTCTACGGCCCTAAGCTCGACTTCATGGTCAAGGACGCCATCGGTCGCCGCTGGCAGCTCGGTACCATCCAGGTCGACTACAACCTCCCAGAGAGGTTCGATCTGGAATACACCGACGCCGACGGAAGCAAGAAGCGCCCCGTGATGATACACCGCGCTCCTTTCGGAAGCATCGAGAGGTTCACCGCCGTCGTCCTCGAGCATACTGCCGGACATCTGCCCCTGTGGCTCGCTCCGGATCAGGTCAAAGTCCTGCCTGTCAGCGAAAAATACGCTGATTATGCAAAAAAAGTTTGTGATTTGCTCGGAAATTCCGATATTCGCGCGTCCGTAGATGCGAGAAACGAGACGCTGGGCAAGAGAATCCGTGAGATTTCCTTGCTGAGAGTCCCTGTCCTCGTGATTGTCGGCGAAAAGGAAATGAACGAAGGTTCCGTCTCCGTCCGCAGGGAAGGGGTGGACCAGGGTTCCATGACCGCGGAAGATTTTGTGAAATATATAAAGGCTGCAGTAGCCGAAGAATTGTCATAAGTTTAATTTAACCTCAGGAGGGTACAACTATCGCTACACCTTACAGGCCGAAGCCGGCCAGCCCGCGCCCGAAGAGCCGGGGAATGGATCCTCGTCAGCAGAAGAAGGACGAGAATGAACTCAGGATCAACGAGGAGATTACATCCGCGCAGGTCCGTCTCGTCGGGGAGAACATCCCCGAGCAGGGTGTATATCCCCTGGCCAAAGCCCTCCAGATAGCAGATGAGCTGGAACTGGACCTCGTCGAAATCAGCGCGAAGGCCGACCCTCCCGTCTGCAAGATACTTGATTATCAGAAATATATCTATCAGCAGCGGAAGAAAGCGAAGGAGATGAAGTCCAATTCCGCCAAGATAGTCATCAAAGAAATACGTTTCGGTCCGAACACCGACGAGCATGACTTCCAGTTCAAGCTGAAGCACGCCCAGGAGTTCCTGCAGGAAGGTTCGAAGGTCAAGGCGACCATCTTCTTCCGCGGACGCTCGATCATGTTCAAGGACCAGGGCGAAAAACAGCTCCT
>JAEEIQ010000084.1 GCA_016281435.1 Bacteroidales bacterium | reverse complement strand
GGGTGTGAAGATCAACGACAAGCATTTCGAGATCATCGTGCGCCAGATGATGCGCAAGGTGGAGATAACCAATCCCGGAGACACCGAGTTCCTGCCCGAGGAGCTTGTGGACAAGTGGAATTTCATGGATGTCAACGATGCCATCTACGGCAAGTCCATAGTCCTCGAGCCCGGTGACAGCCGCCTCTTCAAGGAAGGCGACATCATCGGAGCCCGCCAGCTCCGCAGCGAGAACGAGTCCCTGAGCCGTCAGGGCCTGAAGACCATGGTGGTGCGCGACGCCCAGCCGGCGACCGCCCGCCTCGTGCTCCAGGGCATCACCCGCGCGGCCCTCAAGACCGGAAGCTTCATCTCCGCCGCATCCTTCCAGGAGACCACCAAGGTGCTCAGCGAGGCCGCCATCCGCGCCCGCGTCGACCACCTTGAAGGCCTGAAGGAGAACGTCATCTGCGGCCACCTGATTCCTGCCGGTACCGGACTGAAGGACTATCAGGATATCATCGTCGGCCGCAAGGACGAGATGGTCCAGGACCTCAACACCCTGTAGCATGATGAAAAGGTACTTTGCAGGCGCATGTTGTTGTAACGAGCCGATCCGAGTGATTGGTCCGTCCGGCATGCCGTGCTGCGTACCCGAGTAATCAGGACAACAGCCAATTCCGAGACCTGCCAGTCACCAGACCGGCAGGTCTTTTGTTTTTTATACTTAACTTTGTACCATTATGATTTACCAGAATCTGACAGACCTTATCGGGAAGACTCCCCTTCTCGAGGTCAGCGGCCTTGAAGGCCAGAAAGCAAGAATCGCGTTGAAGATCGAAGCGTTCAACCCAGGAGGCAGCGTCAAGGACCGCATCGCCCTGGCGATGATAGAGGACGCCGAGAGCAAGGGCGTCCTGAAAGCGGGCGCGACCATAGTAGAACCCACCAGCGGCAACACCGGCATAGGACTGGCGTGGGTCGCGCGCGCCAAAGGCTACAAGACCATCCTTACGATGCCCGACACCATGAGCGTTGAAAGAAGGAACCTTCTGAGCGCCTATGGGGCCGAGCTTGTCCTCACCCCCGGCGCGGAAGGGATGAAAGGCGCCATAGCCAAGGCGGAGGAGATCCGCAGCGCCACTCCCGGAGCCGTTATCCTCGGCCAGTTCACCAACCCGGCCAACCCAGCCATGCACGAGCGCACTACCGGAGTAGAGATCTGGGAGGCCACGGAAGGCAAGGTGGACGTGTTCGTCGCCGGAATAGGCACCGGAGGCACCCTCAGCGGCACGGGCAAAGCCCTCAAGGCAAGGAAAAAGAATGTCGAAATCATAGGCGTGGAGCCCGCATCCTCCGCAGTGATAACCACAGGCACTCCCGGGAAGCACAAGATCCAGGGGATAGGCGCAGGCTTCATCCCGGAGACCTTCCTCAAGGAATACGTGGACCGGGTGGTCACCGCCACGGACGAAGACGCTTTCGAAGGCTCGAGGCTGCTCGCTTCCAGGCTTGGCCTTCTTGTCGGCATATCCTCTGGCGCCGCTTTCAGCACTGCCCTGGCACTGGCGCGCCGCGAGGAATACGCCGGACGCCTCATAGTCGCCCTGCTCCCCGATACGGGAGAACGTTATCTTTCAACTCCCCTGTTCCAGAAATGATACAAAAAGAACTCAAGGAACTTCTGATTCTTGTCGAGAGGCTGGTCTTTCCCGAGACTTACGGGGAAGACCCCTCCGGCACGGAATCCCTGGAAAAACTGCTGGAAAAGCTCACGGACGCTCCCACGGCGGCCGCCTTCATGGGCAGGATCGGCGAAATCGCAAGGATACTCAACACCGACGTCGATGCCGTGCTGGAGAACGACCCTGCCTGCACGGACAGGCATGAGGTCATCCTGTGCTATCCGGCCATCAAGGTGATGCTCCCCTTCCGGGTCGCGCATGAACTGCTTATGCTCGGCGTGCCGCTAATCCCGAGGATGCTGACGGAGATGGCGCATTCAGCCACCGGAATCGACATCCACCCGGCCGCCACGATCGGAGAGCACTTCGCCATCGACCACGGCACGGGAATCGTAATCGGGGAGACCACGGTGATAGGCAACAACGTGATGCTCTACCAGGGCGTCACCCTCGGGGCGAAGAATTTCCACTACGACAGCGACGGACGGCCCCTGAACGAGCCGAGGCACCCCATCCTTGAGGACAACGTGACGGTCTATTCCAACACATCCATACTCGGCCGCGTGCGCATAGGCCACGACACCGTGATCGGAGGCAACGTCTGGCTTACTCGCGACGTGCCCCCCTACTCCCGCATCCTGCAGTCCAGGGCCATACTCCAGCCCCTTTTCAGCGACGGGGAAGGGATCTGAAAACCGCCTTCGCTACCGCACCGGGACGGACCAGGTGTTCTTCACCTCGCCCATGACGAAGGAACTGTTCAGCCCGCCTATGCAATCGAGCTCGCCGAGTATGCGCAGCACGAACTGCTGGTATTCCTTCATGCTGGAGACATAGACCTTCATCAGGAAGTCGTAGTCGCCGGAGATGTTGTAGCACTCCGCCACCTCAGCCATGGATTGCACGGCTTCCATTATGCGCTTCGCGTTTTCGAAGGTATGCTGTTTCATCTTCACGTAACAGAACGCGACGAAGGAGCAGTCCAGTTTCTCTGCGTCGAGCACTGCAACAAACTTCTTTATATACCCCTGCGCGCGCAGGCGCTTTATGCGTTCGAATACCGGAGTCGGCGACAGGTGGACCCTGGCGGCTATTTCCTTGTTGGATAGCGAAGCGTCTTCCTGCAGGATGCGGAGGATGGAAATGTCTGTATTGTCAAGCATGTCTCGGATAAATATTCTGCCGGAATGGCGGTTTCACGGCACGTTTGGAATAAAAGCAAACTATCTTCCGCGAATTTAGATAAATTTTTCGATATTTTCAAAACTCTTGGAAGAATATTCCGGCTGCCATACCTTTGCAAAAAACACGACAGATATGAGCACCCAGAAATTCCACCTCGAGACCATCGCCATACATGCAGGTCAGGAAACCCCGGATCCCACAAGCGACAGCCGCTCCGTCCCCATCTACCAGACCGCTTCATACGTCTTCCATGACAGCCGCCACGCGGCGGACCGCTTCGCCCTGCGTGACGCCGGCAATATATACGGAAGGCTCACGAACACCACCCAGGGAGTCCTGGAAGAAAGGATAGCCGCCCTGGAAGGCGGAGTCGCCGCCCTCGCGGTGGCCTCGGGCGCGGCAGCGGTGACCTATGCCCTGCAGAACATAGTCCGCAACGGAGACCACATCGTCGCGGCGGACAACCTCTACGGAGGATCGTTCAACCTTATCACGCACACCTTGTCCACCCAGGGCATCGATTTCAGCATAGTCGAAGTCAACGACCTCAAGGCGCTCGAAGCCGCCATCCGTCCGAACACCAAGGTCATTTACGCGGAGACCCTCGGCAACCCGAACTCCAACGTACTTGACATCGAAGGTATAGCCGAAGTGGCGCACCGGCACAACCTGGTGTTCATAGTGGACAACACCTTTGCCCCCTTGCTCATACGGCCCCTGGAGCACGGAGCCGACGTGGTCGTCCATTCGGCGACCAAGTTCATCGGAGGCCACGGGACCACCCTCGGCGGAGTCATCGTGGACGGCGGGAAATTCGACTGGAAGAAAGAACCCCGGAAATATCCGACCCTCGCCCTGCCGGATCCGAGCTACCATGGCGCAGTCTTCGCGGACGTCGCCGGACCGGCGGCCTTCGTCACCAGGATACGCGCCGTCATACTCAGGGACACCGGCGCGGCCATCAGCCCCTTCAACGCGTGGATACTGCTCCAGGGCACGGAATCCCTTCCGCTGCGTATCGAACGCCACACCGAGAACGCCCTCAAGGTGGTGGAATTCCTCGAAAAGCACCCGAAGGTCGCCAGGGTCAACCACCCGGCCGTCCCCTCGCATCCCGACCACGGGCTCTACGGTAAATACTTCCCGGACGGCGGCGCCTCGATCTTCACCTTCGAGGTCAAGGGCGGCCAGGACGAAGCCTGGAGGTTCATAGACAACCTGAAGCTCTTCTCCCTGCTGGCCAACGTGGCGGACGTCAAGAGCCTGGTGATCCACCCGTACTCCACCACCCACTCCCAACTGAGCCCGGAAGAGCTGGAAGCCCAGCACATCACTCCCGCTACCGTCCGCCTCTCCATAGGCGTCGAGCACATCGACGACATAATCGCCGACCTCAGCCAGGCCCTGGAGGCGGTTTAGGTTCTTGACTCTTTCGAATCCGCTTCCTATCTTTGTACCATGGACGGGAAGCGGATCTTCACTCTCGCGGACGCCGAGAAACTTGCAGGTCCCGCGCGGTTTTACTCGATGGTGAAGCCGGCGGGATCGGCGTGCAACCTCGACTGCACCTACTGCTACTACCTTGACAAGGCCCTCCAGTACGGAGGCAGGCAGGCCGTGATGTCCCGGGACCTTCTCGAATCCTACATCCGCCAGTACATCGAGGCGAACGAAGTCGACACGGTGACCTTCTGCTGGCACGGCGGCGAGCCCACGCTGCTGGGAAAGGACTTCTTCCGCACGGCGATGGAACTGCAGAAAAAATACGCCGGCGGCAAGAAGATAGAAAACACGATCCAGACCAACGGCACCCTTCTCGACAGGGAATGGTGCGAGCTTTTCGCCGCAAACAACTTCCTTGTCGGCATTTCCCTCGACGGGCCGCAGGACATCCACGACGCCTTCCGCAAGACAAAGGGCCAGGGGCCTACGTTCAAGAGGGTGATGCAGTCGGTAAAGCTCATGCGCAGCTGCGGGGTCGAATACAACACGCTGAGCGTCGTGAACCGCAAATGCGAAAAGCGCGGCGCCGAAATCTACCGCTTCTTCCGCGACGAGGTCGGCAGCCGTTACATGCAGTTCCTTCCGGCGGTCGAGCACGTCGTCGACAAGCCCGGATTCCGCCGGCCGGTCATAGTCTCCCCGGAGACAGAAGGGGCGCGCCTCGCCGGTTGGTCCGTCAGCGCCGAAGGCTACGGGCAGTTCCTCTGCGACGTCTTCGACACCTGGGTGCGGACCGACGTGGGCAAGTTCTACGTGCAGATTTTCGATGCGACGCTGGCAAACTACGTCGGTGCGATGCCCGGGGTATGCAGCCTCGCCGAGACCTGCGGGGACCAGCTCGTCGTCGAACACAACGGGGACGTCTATGTCTGCGACCACTTCGTCTATCCGGAGCATCTGCTCGGAAACATACGGGAGAGGAGCCTTGCCGAAATCTACGACACGCAGAAACGCCGGGATTTCGGTCTTGCGAAGCGCAACGCCCTGCCCGGGGAGTGCCTGAGATGCAGGTTCTGGCGCCTCTGCCACGGAGAATGCCCGAAGCACCGCTTCGAGACCGCCGCCGACGGCAGCCGGCGCAACAGCCTCTGCGAAGGGTTCAAGGCCTTCTTCGCGCACACGGAACCCTACTTCCTCTACATGAAGGAAAGGCTCGAGCACGGCGAATCCCCCGCCTGGGTGATGCAGCGCTTCTTCGGCAAACCCTGAGACAGCATCCGTCCGCGGTGAGTGGAAAGGCCGGTTTTGCTCACCGATTATCTTTCAACCCAGATCGGGGAGGTCCAGGCCCATTGGGCGTCACGCTGGCAAACGCGCACGTAGTAGTAGTCCGTATCCCGCTCAGGCTCGTCGTCGATGAACCAAGTCCCGATTGTGAACGCGCTTTCGGGGGCCGCACGGTTGAACCTCACGGCCTCGCTCAGCCATCCGCGCATGAAGTGGGCCTTTGAACCCTGGAACAGTTCCGCAAGGCTGTGCGAGAAGACGCGGCCGTTGAAGTCGGTCACGATCATGGCATCGAGAGGCATCTCCACATCGAGGATGATGCCCTGCAGGGCCGGAGTCATCGTGTTGGGGTTCTTGCTGGAGTACATTTCGAGGCGCACGGCATCGTCGCTCCGTTCGAGGACCTTGTTGACCCTCGTCTTGAACGCGGTCTCGCCGGGCTGCGGGGACGTAAAGGCAGCGCCCCTGAAGCAGGTCTGCATGCCGAGGATGCGGCCGCCGGTGAGGCGGACGGTTCCGAGCCAGCGGACATATTCGGTCTCCCTGTTCCATCCGAAATCGAGCTTGACCTTGGCACGGACAGTCCGCCCCTCGGGAACGGCGGCGACGAACGGCCCGTTGAGGCGGGCGATGACCTTCGTGTTCTTGACCACGTCTACATAGTCGATGTAGTTCTGCGCCTCCACGTTGACGAAGATGCCGCGCCTGCGGGCGCCCTTGACGACGTCACCCATCGTGGCGTCGTTGATGCTGAAGTCCACCTTGATCTTGTCCCCGGTCACCCCCATTATGTGCCTGCGGCCCATGGAATCCCAGAGCCGGTCCTTGTCGAGGGCGTCGGCGAGCACCCCGATGCGTCCGTCGCCGTAGCTTCCGGGATAGCCGGCATGCTGGTCCGTGGAACACATGAGGCCGAACTTGTGGCCCTGCTCGAGGCCGTATTGGATGGAGCCTTCGTAGGTACGCGGCCCCATGTCGTGCAGGTAATCGTAGTCGCCCATGTCGCCTTCAGCCAGTCCGTGGCGGGAGTACATCTCCACGAAGGGGGTCATCCCGTCTCCTTCCTGCCAGGCCTTCCAGTTATAGCCGCGGTAGCCCTCGATATAGCCCATGTGATGCGGGGTGACAAAGACGCGGCGGCCGCGGAGCTTTTCCTTGAGGTCGGGCACCGAGGTGCACTCGACAAGCGGAGTGTCATAGTCGCGGCATAGCGCGACATGGTCGCCGTGCTCCATCGAATGGCACTCGTAAGACGCGAACGTAAGGAACTTGTCGGGTACGTTCCAGTCCCGCATCATCTGCACGTACTTGTCGTAGCCGCCTGCGCGAAGGCGCCTGAATGCGTCCAGGTGATAGTTGATCACCCACTGCATCCCAGGGTCGTCATAGTGCGGGATGTCCGGCCACATCGCATGCGGGGTCACGGAGCAGAAGTCGAGCTGCTCCTTTGCCGCCGCCAAGGCATCCACGAGGTCGCCGTGGCCATAGGTGACGTTGCAGTGGTTGTGCACGTCACCCCACCAGAGCCTCAGGTCCCCGATTTTCTTGAAACGCTGCCGGATTTCGGCCGGAGCCTTATTTTCAGATGTCTTGCCGCATGCTGCGAGCGTGCCACCTGCGGCCAGCCCGAGCGCCGACCAGCCGCTTATTTTCATGAAATCCCTTCTGTCCATGTCAATGTCGTTTAAATAGCCCCGGCTCCCTTGAACCATTCGCCGCCCTTCTCGTCGGGATCGGTGTCCCCGAATTCAGCCTGCAGCTCCTGCAGGCGAGAGTGCATGCGCTCCCTCACCTTCGAATAGGCCGGGTCGTCATAGACGCTGCGCATCTCGTTCGGATCCTTCTTAAGGTCGTAGAGCTCCCATTCGTCGATGTCGTTGTAGAAATGAATCAGCTTGTAGCGGTCGGTCCGCACGCCGTAATGGCGCTTGACGCTGTGCCACGAAGGATATTCATAATAATGGTAATAGACCGCATCGCGCCAGTCAGGGGGCGTATGGCCGGAGAATACTCCCTTCAGGGAACGGCCCTGGATGTCGGAAGGTATGTCGAGCCCGGCATAGTCGAGCAGGGTCGGCGCGATGTCTATGTTCATCGCAAGGGCCTTGCTGCGGCTGCCGGCATTGATGGCGCGGGGGTAGCGGACCAGCATGGGCGTGCGTTGACATTCCTCATACATGAAGCGCTTGTCGAACCAGCCGTGCTCGCCGAGGAAGAAGCCCTGGTCGGAGGTGTAGATGATTACAGTATTGTCCAGTTCCCCTGTTTCTTCGAGGTACTTAAGGAGCCTGCCGACGTTCTCGTCCATGCCCTGGATGACGGAGCAGTAGTCCCGCATGTACTGCTGGTATTTCCAGCGCGTCATGGTCGCTTCTGAGGCTGTGTCTTTCATCGCCAGGTATTCTGCGACGCGGGGCGCATAGGCCTCGTTCCAGCGTTCGCGTTCGGGTTCCGTCATCCGCATGAAGGCATCCTTGAAGCGTTTCTTGCTGCTCTCAATATCGTTGGCCCGGCGCACATCGTCCACGTTGGCATCGCCGCTGGATTGCACATCTTCGTAATCTGCCGCCAGTTCTTCAGGGGTCATGAGCTTGAGATCCCACGCCGGCCACATGTGCCGGGAGATCATCATTTCCTGCTCGCGCGCCGCCCTGCCGCGTCCCTGGTAGTCGTCCAGCAGCGTCGCGGGCTCAGGGAAGACATGGTCGTCATACATCCCGAGGTGCCTTTGGGCCGGCATCCAGTTGCGATGCGGGGCCTTGTGGTAGTAGAGCATCGCGAAAGGCTTGTCCTTGTCCCGGCTTTCGAGGAAACTGAGGGCCTTGTCAGTGATTATGTCGGTGACATAACCGGGAACCTCATGTTTTCCATCCTGCTCCAGAAAGACCGGACTGTAGTATTCTCCCTGCCCTTCAAGGATGCTCCAATAGTCGAAGCCCTGCGGGTCCGAGTTCAGGTGCCACTTGCCTATCATGGCCGTCTGGTAGCCGGCGTCGTGCAGGAGCTTCGGGAAGGTCTGCTGGTCGCCGTCGAAGGTGCGGGAATTGTCCGTGAAGCCGTTGGCATGGCTGAACTTGCCCGTAAGGATGCAGGCCCTGGACGGGCCGGAGATCGCATTCGCGACATAGCAGCGGTCCATGCGCATCCCTTCGGCGGCTATCCTGTCGAGGTTCGGCGTTTCGATGATTCCGCCATAGCAGCCCATGGCCTGGGTCGTATGGTCGTCGGTCATTATGACGATGAAATTCGGGCGGCCGGGTTCCTCGTCCCGTTGTCCGCATCCGGCAGCCGCAAGGGCGGCCAGCGAAAGTATAGGCAGTCGTTTGTCCATAATATCAATATCGGGATTCCGGAGGCACGTCGGGAGAAGTCCTGCGCGTGCGGCGCACTCCATTATCTTCCATCCATTTGCGCATCAGGGCGCGATGCTCATCGAGTACCGCACGGCAACGGCGTTTCCCGGCGAGGTTGCGCCTTTCGAGCCGGTCCGTGTCCATGTTGAACAGCTGCTCGCGGCACTTGCCCTTGTCGTAGAGCACGTATTTATAGTGTTGGGTACGCAACATCCAGCCGCGGGTGGTGCCGCGGTCGAAGGTGGTTTCCGTGACCACGAAGTCCTGCCCCGGGGCATCGTACTCAGCCGCGGTCCGGAAGGAACGGCCCTGCCCGGAAGCGTCGGCCCCTGTCCAGTCGCATATCGACTCGTAAATATCTATCCCGTTGCTGATGAGCTGGGTGCGGGTCTCCCCCGCATGCGCGCCGCCGGGAAGGCAGACTATGAGAGGGATGTTGACGACCTCTTCGTAAAGGGCGGATTTCTGGTTCCAGTGATGCGCCCCGGTCCCGTCGCCGTGGTCGGAGGTGAAGATCACCACCGTGCGGTCGAAGTCTATCGCATCGATTATCTTACCGATCTGCGCGTCAACCTTTTCAACCAGGGCGAAGTACACGCCGCGGTAACGGCGCCAGTCGCGGCGGGTCCAGCGCGCGGAAGGGTAGAGGCCGTAGTTCGCGGCCTTTTCAGCGAGAATCACATCGGCATCGTCCCTTTGGCGCCGGAAATTGCGGGGAAGGCGCGGCAGGGGCCTCCGCAGTTCCACTTCCCCGTACGGGAGCGGCTGGAAGCGCGCTGCCTCGCAGATATTGTGCGGATTGTCAAACGACGCGACAAGAAAGAAAGGCTTGTCGTGGGGCCCCCTGAGCCATTCAGCGCAGGCTTCGCCGAGGCCGTCGTCGGTATGGGGATGGATCTTGCGGAATCCGGATTCCGCAGGGACGTCCAGCTCCGGACCCACGTGCCATTTGCCCCCATAGACACATTCGTAACCGGCGGCGGAAACGGGGTTACCGAGAAGGCGGGACCGGAGTCCCTCCGGGAATTCCGCCCCGTTGCGTATAAGACCGATCTCATCCGGGAAGAGGCCGGTGAACATCGCCGCCCGCGACGGACCGCTGAGAGGAGCCGTGCAATAGGCATTCACGAAGCGCACCCCGCGGGCCGCGAGGCGGTCGAGATTGGGAGTGCGGACTTCAGGATTCCCGGCGCAGGACAGCGCGAGGGCCGTCTGCTGGTCCGTCATTATCCAGATGATGTCCGGAGCCTGCGCGCCGGCGCAGAGTGAACCTCCCGCAAGGAGTGCTCCGCCGAGGGAAAGCAACTTTCCTGATACAGTTTTATTCATAGCCTTGTTTTCGTATGTCAAAAATAAGAAAATCCCGGCACATTCCAATAATGGAATAATTGCTATATTTGTTCCATGCGCCGACTGGTTTATTCCGCCCTGACTCTCCTCAGTCTCGTATTCTGCCTTGGCTGCACGCAGCCGGAGGAGAGGATACGTCCGCACTATCCGTACACGGAGACTACGGAAGAGCCCGCGGACACCGCCTCCGTCAATCCGGCGCCGCAGGAGCCCGGGGCCGAGGATCCCGAGCCGCAGGAACCCGATCCGCAGGAGCCCGGGCCGGCCGTAGACCCCGTGGACATCAACCTGGTATTTATCGAATCAGCATCGGCCACATCCTTCAAATGGCCCTTCATCAGCCCCAAGGACAAGGAACTGTCGAATTCAATCGGCTCGCCCTCCTTCGTCGGACAGACCGTGGACCTCGTGCTGCCGGACGGACTCGGAGGATACACCTTCACCATGAAAACGCACGGAGTCGCCAAGAACAGCGGCTCCAGCCAGGGATTCAAGGTCAATCTGGCGCCGGACGAATACATCCTCCTGCCGGCGGTCGAAGGCCTGCGCCTGAAGACGGTCACGCTGGTCTCCGGCTCGGCCGGCTCGAACGGGCTTCCCTGCATCACCGACACCACCGGCACGATGCTTCCCGGGGGCCGCAACCAGGGAGGGTTCAACACCAAAGGCGACTCCTCCACATGGTTCCTCGGCGGCACCGAACTGAACACGCCCTACCGCCTCTCCGCCGAAGCCAGCGGAACCGTCTGCATCCAGCAGCTTCTCCTGCACTACGAACAGACGTCCGCCCCGGTGGAAGAAATACCGTCGGAATATATCCATGAAGAAGGGGAAGACGAGATTCCCGATTTCAGCCGCGTAGGCTACCGCTACTCCGACGTGCCCATCCCCGACTATCCGGTCCGCCTGACGCTGGAAGCGCCGGCCGACGGCTCCGATGCCATGGAGATGATCCAGAATGCAATCGGCAGCGTCCAGACTCCCGGGGCCATCCTTCTCAAGAAGGGCACGTACAACATCAGCGGCACGATCACGCTCGACCGGGACGGCGTGGTGCTGAGGGGCGAAGGTGAGGAGACCATCCTCTACAGCACCGCCACGACTCAGATTCCCACCCTGATAAAGCTCGGACTGACAACGGGCCGGTCAGTGGACAACGGTTCCGCGACGCGTATAATCACTGACCGCACTCCCGTAGGGCGGATGTTTGTGCGCGTCGCCAACCCCGGCGGCTTCGCCGTGGGCGACAAGGTCTTCATCTACCGCCCCGGCACGGACAGATGGATCCAGGACCTCCACATGACGGAAATTCCTCCGCGCCCGGACGGCGGGAATATCGTCCAGTGGAAGGCCTCGGGGTACCATCTGTACTGGGAGAGGATGGTGACGGCCATCGACGGGGACAAGGTCTGGCTGGACAACCCGGTCGTCATGGAGATGACGGACATCTATGGAGGCGGTTACCTCATGAAGGGAAGTTGGAAGCGCATCAGCGAAAGCGGAGTGGAGAACCTCACGCTCGATACCCGCTACGACGCCTCCGTCAAGAGCGGCAGCGACTTCACGGACGAGCAGCACTGCTGGTCGGCCATCACCGTGAGTTCCGCCGAAAACTGCTGGGTGCGCAATACCGTAAGCCATCATTTCGGTCACGCTTCCGTGGCCCTGTCCACCGGTGCCAAGCACGTCACGGTCCAGGGTTGCAAGAGCTGTTCCCCCGTATCCGTCGTCACCGGTTCGAGAAGATACGCCTTCGTCCTCAACGGCGGGCAGATGTGCCTCGTGCGCGACTGCTGGTGCGAGCAGGACAGGCACCAGTACGTCACCGGCGGGCGCGTATGCGGGCCCAACGTGTATCTGGACTGCACCGCTGTCAAGACGCGCAATGACGCGGGGCCGCACTGCTACTGGGCCACCGGATGTCTTTTCGACAACGTCAAGACCGACGGGGCCCTCAACATCCAGGACCGCCACTGGTACGGCACCGGCCACGGCTGGACCGCCACGGCGTTCGTCTGCTGGAACTGCGAGACGAAGACCATCTGCGTGCAGAATCCCTGGGTCACCGGCATCAACTGGGCCGTAGGCTGCATAGGGACCAAAAAGGCAGCGGCAAGGACCTACGACGACAACCTGGGGCCCCGTCCGGACGGAGTCTGGATCTCTCCCGGAGTGCATGTCAGCCCGAGGTCCCTGTTCGAGGACCAGCTGGCAAAAAGACACGCGGAAGGGGTTTACTTCTACCGCTAGGCCCTCCTCCGGACATATTCCCGTTTTTTATTATATTTGCCGGATATTGACACTGAAACGATGAAAAGATTCCTTGCCATATTTCCGATGCTCGCCCTTGTTGCGGTATCGTGCAGCCAGCTTGAAGAAAAAGAGCCCGCTACCCCTTCATCGAAGGACTCGGCGATACAGCTTACGGTGTCGTCAGACAGTTTCTGCGGCCCCTTCGCCAAGGGACATGAAATCAGCGTGCTGGACAACACCGGCAACCATAAGTTCACCGCCGATGCCGAAGGGACGACCGCATCTTTCTCCGGACAGGCATACACACGAGCCCTTGAGAGGATAGTCCTGAGCCCATATGCGGCAGGAGCCTCCTTCGATGCCGACTCGATCATGGTCAACGTCCCCGCCGAGCAGAATGCCTTCAGCCCGATAGCCGTCGGAGTCAGTTCAACCAAAAAGGTGTCGCTGCGCCCCGTGACATCCGCCCTGGGCATAAATCTTTCATCCTCGGATGTGGTTTCAGTCAAGATAGAAGGAGCCGCCGGCGAAGCCTTCACGGGCGATGCCAAGATCGCCGTCAACGCCAAGTCGGGTTCCGTTATCGTCACCCCGAAAGCTAAAGGCAAATCAGTCACGCTGCTTGCTGGCAGCGGACAGGAGACGCTCCCGGCAGGAACGCACAAAATAAGCATACTGCCCGTCTCCCTCCCCTCCGGCGTAAAATTCACCGTCACTTACAAGGACGGCAAGACCGTTTCCGGAGAGCACACCGAGGCCGTCACGGCCATAGCAGGGGTGCTTTCGGACCTTGGAAACATCGAAACCGGCTCCCAGCCTACGGATCCGGACCCGGGAACCGACCCGGACCCCGGAACCGATCCGCAACCGACCGAAACGCCTGCCGTCCAGACCCCGGAGCAGTCCGGGCCGTTCGACCTTGAACTCGTGTTCATAGAAACACCGGAATCCTCCAACTTCCTCTGGCCGTTCGCCAGCCCCGACATTAACGCCATTTCGAACACCTTCAACGAAGGGAAGGCTTCTTTCCCCCGCACGGAAACCAACTTCAAGCTCACGGACGAACGCGGCGGATATGTGTTCAAGGTGTACGCGACCACCGGTATCGCAAGGAATGCCGGAGGCCACCAGGGATTCAAGTTCGGAGGCGGCGCCGGCGATTATATCCTGCTCCCGGCGATAAAGGGAGTCTTCCTGACCCGTATTACGTGGACCACGGGCAGCACCAGTCCCGCGGCGGCAAACGTAGTCCGTTATGACGGCACACCCGTCTCGGGCGGCGAGGCCAGGACCTACAATTTCGCAGGTCTCGGGGACACCCACACCTGGACCCTCTACGGCAGTGAGAAGGAGACCGCGTACAAGATCCAGACCGGTGACGGAAGCGTAATGCATTTCCAGAGGCTGCTCCTGCACTATGACACGGCCGCTCCGGCCGACCCGGCGACACAGTATCAGGATGTCGCCAAGGACCAGATTCCGGACTTCAGCCGCGTAGGTTACCGCTGGGGAGACAAGGAGATCCCCGAAATTCCGGTAAAGGTGACGCTCGAGGCCCCCGCGAACGGCGCCGACGCCACTGCCCTGATCCAGGATGCGCTCAACAATGTGAGCGCTCCGGGGGCCGTCCTGCTCAAGGCCGGGACATACTACGTTTCCAACATAATCCGCATGACCCGCAGCGGAGTCGTGCTCCGCGGAGAGGGCGAGGGCAAGACCATACTCTACGGCACGGCCACGACCCAGATCGCAAGGATGCTGCAGTTGGGGAACACCAGCAAGCTGGTCCCGGGGAGCCAGAGCGAAATCATAGCCAAATACGTCCCCGTCGGCCAGATGTGGGTCCCTGTACGCAACCCCGGGATGTTCTCCGTCGGGGACAGGGTATGGATATACCGGCCCGCCACCGAGGCCTGGCTCGACGCCCTGCACATGAGGGAGCTTGCCTCCCTGTACGAGGGGAACGTCGACTGGACCACAGACGGATACAGCATATACTGGGAAAGGAAGGTCATGAAGATCGAAGAGAACAAAATCTGGCTGGACAATCCCGTCGTGATGTGCATAGGCGGAGACGAGAGCTACGGCAAGGGCTACCTCTGCAAGGGCAGCTGGTCACGCATCTCGGAGTGCGGCATAGAGAACATGACCCTCGACACCCGCTATGACGCGACCGAGAAGAAGGGTAGCGACTTCGTCGACGAGGACCACTTCTGGTCGGGCATCGCAGTATATGCGGCCGAGCATTGCTGGATCCGCAACGTCACGACCAAACACTTCGGCTACTGCTCTGTGGATCTCGCCAACGGAGCGAAAAACGTCACGGTCACCGACTGCACCTCGCTCGAGCCCGTTTCGATAGTCGAAGGAGGCAAGCGCTACGCCTTCCATTTCAGCAAATCGCAACTGTGCCTTTTCAAGAACTGTCTCTGCGACGACGACCGTCACCAGTATGTCTGCGGCGCGCAGGTTCCCGGACCCAACGTGTTCCTCCGCTGTACTGCCACTCACTCCCGCTCCGACGCCGGTCCCCACCAGAGATGGTCTTCCGGCACCCTCTACGACAACGTCAAGACGGACAAGGAAATCAATGTCCAGGACCGCGCAGGATGGGGTACGGGCCACGGATGGGCCGGAGTTAACTTCGTCCTCTATAACTGCGAATCCTCGAAGATCTGCGTCCAGAGCCCCTGGGTCACCGGACAGAACTGGTGCATAGGGTGCATCGGAACTAAGGTTGCCGGCAGTTATAACTACAAGGACAATCTCGGGGCCCGTCCGGACGGCATCTGGCAGTCGCCTGGTGTCCACGTCAGCCCCGAGTCTCTCTACGAGGACCAGCTCGCAAAGCGCCACGCCGCAGGAGAGTATATCGACAGATAGCTATTCGACGAACTCGATGTCCGAGGACATGGTGCTGTGCGTATCCTTCGGGCCCTTCAGGTTGAGATAGACCTTCGCGGGACTTGATCCCGAGGGCGAGGCCATCTTGCAGCCGTCGAAGGTTACGGTCAGGTTGGAATCCGTATTCGCCGCCTGGCTCGACAGGTAGAACGGCACCGTACCCTTCCCCGAAGGATAGATGAGTTCGAGTCCGCTGATGCTGATATTCGAGATGTATCCCAGTTTTTCGGGATAAGTGTTCTTCGTCGTCGGTCGGAACAGGTAGACAGCCGTGGCGCTTGAGGGGACTTGGAACTTCAGCCCGTCGATCGTGACGTTAGGCCAGCGTTTCTTCGCAAGCTCCGGACGGCTGTTGATAAGGGCGTCCAGCCGGCCCATCGGGAATATCCATGCGGATGTGCCGGACATCTCGCAGTTCTTGATGACGATATCCAGACCCACGTAGGAATTGTAATCGGAGCGTATGGAATACGGGTAGCAGCGCACGAGTTTGCTGTCCTCCAGCCTTATGGTCCCGAATATCGAAGACACCGGGATGCCTCGGCCCGTCAGGGTGGAGTTGCGGACCGTGATGTTGCGCCCGTAGCAGTGGGTGTCGTAACGCTCGGTATCGGAATCCTCCAGCAGTGAATTATGCGTGTTGTTGCTTCCGAACACGCCCCAGCGGCACGCTGAATGCAGGCGGCGGAAGGTGGCGTTGGTGATGCCGTTAAGCGAAATTCCGTAGCCGTAGTAATCGGTCTGGGAATATGTGCCGTTGATGGTTATATCCTCGCAGAGGATGTTCGTGCAACCCGTGATCGAGATGCAGGCGTCGCCGACCCAGTCGTTGTCCTGGGGAGTGTTGATGGTGATGTTCGAGAGCTTTATGTTGTTCTGTGAATCAAATTTCACCAGATGTGTCATGAAGGTGGACGTCTTGTCGCGGTCAAGGGTGACGTTGGCGAAAGTCTTCAAGTCGTCGGTGGCATCGCAATAGGTGGCATTGATCCTCGACGCGGGCGTGTTGTACGGCGCGCAGGGCCCGTTGGACCCTTCTCCGTCGCGCACGAGCACGGCTTCCTTGCGCGTGGCGCCGTAATCATGGCCCTCACGCCTGTACACCCACAAGCTGTCGTCCTGGATGAGCAGAAGATGCAGGCCGGACCTCAACTCGGGAACCGCCGAGTAATCGGCGGCATCTATCTGGGCTCCGGTGACCTTGACCGGCTTGCGGGCACGGGAGAGCGTGAACAGATAGAGCTTTTTCGACGTGTTGACAACATGGAAGACAGCGCCCTTGAAGTCGGTGTTCTCCCGAAGAGGGATAGTCGACGCATTGGCGGGAATCTCCAGATCCACCCTTCCGACTCCGGAGTAATCCACATCCCTTCCGAAAGTGACCGCATCCGTATGCACTTTTTTCAATATATTGAACCGCTCCTCGCCGGTCTTGGCTTCAGCAAATCCGTAATCAAGGACCCTCACCGGTCCCGTGGGAACGGACCTCGGAGTGATATCGTAGTGCAGATAGAGGTGCCTCAGGCCGATGGAGGAGGAGGCCCCGGTAACAAGCCGGTAGACCTTGGAACGGGTCGCCTCGTAGATGTCCCATGTGAAAGTCTCTCCGGCAGCGCCGAACGACGCGGTCACGTTGCCCCCGAGTACGGAGGAACCATCAGCGCCCTGCACGATCAGGGAACTGTTGGCATTGCCGGACACCATGGTTACGGACGTCAGGTACAGCCCCTTGAGCTCGGGGAATTCGATGTAGGCCCCGGCGTCACCGCCGAAGCGGAAGCCCTGGAGCGTGTTCTTGCAGACGCCGTTGGTGCAGAAAATCTTGAAGACATAGCCCCCTTCGCTCTCCGGGAGAGTGTATTCAACCTCCTGATTGGCGTAGGTCGCCGTACCCCATGAAGAGGAAATATTGGATGACGGAGACACGAACGGCCACTGGAAGGCCGGAGTCTCGGCATCGGTCATGAAAGACACCCTGACATCGACGGGAGCAAGGTCCGGAAGGATTCCGTCCTCGATGACTCCTATTGAGGTCACGGCGCCTTTCTGAAGGTTCAGGGGCCCGGTTTCCTTCTCCACGGCCCTGTCCCCCGCCCGCACGGCAGTGACGAAGAGCCCGCCATCGAAACTGCCGGGAAGGCAGCTGACACGGAGCGTCCCGGCCGGGAGGCTGGTCTGTCCGTCCTCGGGCAGCAGGGTTATCTTTGAGCCCTTACCCACAGGAGTGACGCCGATCTGGCCGCCGGACGAGAAATCGACCGCGACATCTCCGGCGAGCGCTCCTCCGGAAAGGTCTTCTATTGTCACATACTCCACGTCGGAAGACGTGACGGCAAATTCCAGCGCAGCGACGACGGACTGCATCTTGAACGTCTTGGTCTGGCTGAACGAGACTGAGACGGGCTGGAAGCCCCTCTGCACGGCCGGGACGGCCGGAACCGTCATCTTGTTGTCGGCATAAACCACTCCGCCTGTACGGGGATACAGGAGCGCACGGCTCAGGGCACGCACGTAGGATTCGCCGGTGAACTTCGCCGACGGCCCCGACATCGATGTCCGGAAAACATGGTCTCCGAGGTTGTCGAACAGCGTCAGGCTGTCCTCCTGCTTCCATTCGGAGAGCAGACGGTCGGCGTCGACCGTTATCTCGATTTCGTTATCCTTTCCACCGTTATCCGCAGGCTCCTTGATTTCCTCGGGTTTACAGGAAAAAAGCGAAAGCGCCAGCGCGGCGGCAAGTATTATTCCGGATCGTTTCATATCAATCATTGATTACCTCGACATCATTATCGTTTACGGATATCGAATCGGAGACTCCGTGTATGTTCACATAAATCTTGGCCTTCGCGGCACCGGAAGAAGGTTTGAGGGACGAGCCGCTGAAGCTGAACTTGAACGGGTCGGCCGCGACCCTGACCGGGACGCTGCATAACTTGAACGCCGCTGTGGACGCCGAAGAAGATTTGTACTTGAATTGCAGGTTCTTGACGCTGATGTCCGATATGTATCCGAGCGGTTTGTCCGCATTGTTGCGTCCGATATAGAACAGAGGGACCGAGGCGGCGCCGTTCGGGACGTTTACTTTCAGTCCGTCTATGCTGACGTTGGGCCAGCGCTTGATCTCAAGCTCCGGACGCGAGTTGACAAGGGCGTCCAGACGCCCCATCGAGACAAGGCCGGCAGTGTTTCTCGGGGTGATCTCGCAGTCCTTGACTATGAGGTCGAAATCGACATAGGCGTTGTAGTCCTGGCGTATCGCATGCAGGTAGCAGTCCTCGAAATAGCAGCGCTCGAGGAGGATGGTTCCGAAAATGGAGGCTGCGGGGAGTCCCTTGCCCCGGAGATGCGTGTCCCGCATCGTGATGTTCCGGCCGTAACAGTGGGTGTCGAAACGCTCGATGTCACAGTTCTCGATGACCGAGTCATGGGTGTTGTTGCAGCCGAAGACGGCCCAGCGGCAGTTGGAACGTATGCGGCGGAAGGTGGAGTTCCATACGGCGTTGCAGGAGATGGAATACCCGTACTCGTCGACGTCGGAATAGTTTCCGTCCATCACTATGTCCTCCATCAGGATGTTGGTGCAAAATACGAAGGCCACGCAGGAATCCCCGTACAGTTCGCTCAGGGGCGTGTTGACGGTAACCCCGGATACCTTTATGTTGTTCTGCATCTCGAAGCGCACGAGGAAGGTCTTGAAGGTGCACGCGGCATCGCGGTTCATCGTGACGTTGCAGAAGGTCTTCTGGTCGTCGTCGGCGACGCAGTACCATGCCTTATGGTTAGTGGCCGGGGTATCATACGGCGCACACGGTCCGTTCGAGCCGACACCGTCCCTTACCAGGACCGCCTCCCGGCGGGTGGCCCCGTAATCGTATCCTTCCCTGTTTTCGACCCATGGAGTCTTGTCCTCTATTGCGAGAAGATGAGTCCCGGATGCGAGGATCGGCGTGTCCCTGTAGTCAGCCGCATCTATCTGCGCGCCCGTGACCGTGACGGCCTTCTTGCTTCCGCGGAGCGTGAACAGGTACATGTTCTTGGCCGTATTGAGGACATTGAAGACCGTCCCCTTGAAATCCGTATTCTTGCCTATCAATATGGGCGAAGCGTCGGAAGGTATGACCAGATCGACGGTCCCGACCCCGGAGTAATCGACCTCGCGGCCCTGGGAGAGGGCGATTGAATGCGTTTTGGACAGGATGCGGAAGCGTTCCTCACCGGTCTGAGCCTCGCGAAGGCCCATGTCCAGGGGGGACAGCGCTCCCGTCGGAGCCGGACGGGCCACGGTGGCATAATGCAGTTTCAGCTGCTGGACCGTGCCGGATGTGCCGGCAAGGGCCAGGCGGTATGGCTTTGACTGCTCCGTTTCGAAAAGATCCCAGGTGTACTCCCCTCCCGTAGACGGGAATGTACATGTCCCCGCCCCTCCGATGACCGGAACGCCGTCAGCGTCCGTCACCGTCAGCGCCGTAGAAGAACTCCCGCTTACGATAGTTACGGAGGAGAGCAGAAGGCCCGGAATGGCGGGGAGTTCGAGATAATCCCCATCCTCCCCGTAAAAACAGAACCCCTGGGCGCTGTTTTTTACTATGCCGCCGGTAAAGAAGGCCTTGAAGGCATATCCTCCGGCGCTTTCCGGAAGCGCGAACACCGTCTCCACCCCCTGGAAAGAAGCCCTCCCGTTGGCAGCCGAACTCGAAACCGAGCCCGCGGAAGGGGTCGCGAAGGGCCAGACAAGGGATGCCGTCCCGGGATTTGTTATGAACACCACTTCCATGTCCTGCGAAGGACCCTCGTCGAAACCGTCGTCCACTGTGCCGGCATCGTAATCGTCCCGTACGTGCAGGACGGCTGCACGCTCGCTCGAGTACTCGGTCACCGACCCTCCGGCCTTCTGGACCCTGAACCTGAATCCGGAAGGGTAGGAGCCGGGAAGTACCGAGACCTTGCTTTCGCCGGCAGGAAGCGTACGCCCGTCCCCGGGACACATGAGAATGCTTTCGGAATCGCCTGCCATCTTCGCCTCGCCCGAAGAAAGATCGACCGTTCCGGGGCCTGCAATCTTTTCCCCGCCGCCCCCGAGTATGGTCACGGAGACCACGTCATCGGAACTGACGGTGAACGAAACCGAGGCGCTGAGAGCCGTCATGGTATACTCCGGTCCCGGACCGGAAGTGTATGAGACCGGCCTGTAGGAAGGCTGGACCGCCGGGACACAGAACTTGAGGCTCGAGGTGCTGAAGAAGGATTCCTTGTAATACGGGCTCAGCACCACCCTGCTTTTCGCCGAGGGGTAGCCCTTGCCGCTGAAAGTGGCGGAAGCTCCCGCGGCATCCGCAAGGAAAAGATGGTTCCCGGTATTGTCCAGGACGCTGACGCTGTCCCCTTTGGCCCAATCCCCGCAGAAGGGGTCGGACGCGAGGGTTACCGACTTGCCGTCAGCGGCCGGCTGAGCCGGTCCGCCGTTCCGGTCGCATGAGAAAAGCAGTAAAGGGAATATGAAAATGGCCGTCAGCAGTGTTTTTTCCATAATTGCAGGACATAGTGGTTCCCGCAAATATACAAAAAATCACTTGGACTTAAGCATTACCGCATCCGATATGCAGGGCTTGTCACCGTCAGCCGGCAACACCCTCAGACATGCATGGCATCCGGGACGGAAAACGAAGGTCCCGATTTTAAACCAGTCGCTCCCTCCGAAACCGGAGGCACGCAAGTTGGAGGTGTCCAATTCGCATATCGTTTCCCCGCCTTCCGTCTCCAGTTCGTATACATATCGCCCGCAGAATTCTTTTCCTGTCCGGACATAGGCGTACAGATCGAATTCGCCGGAGAGTTCCGGCGGGAAACTGTACTTCAGATCCCCAGTCATCCCGGGATCAAGACAGAAACATGTAGGGCCGTAAGAGCCCTTCCTGCGGATCGCTTTCCACCCCGAGAACTCAATGCCTGGGGTGTCCTCATCCAGATAAATATCCGGGATGCTGCCATCCAGGAACGGATCTTCCTTCAGCTTATGCTGCAGCGCCCGGACGTCAAGATCCTGCACCGCAGCCCGGCCTGACATCGCTGCAGCCATGCCGGCGGCCTGCCCTGTGGCCATGAACACAGGCTCCATCCTGATACTGCCATAAGCGATATGGCTGGCGGAAAGGCAGACCGGCACGAGCAGATTCCCGCACTGGGCCCGTTTGGGAGTAAGGCAGCGATACGGGACGGGATAAGGGATTCCGCCTGGTATTTCGACATTCCCTTCGTTCTTTACCATGGGCGTGCCGTCCTTTATGACGACTATCCTCTGGCAATTATGCGAATCCATGTTGTAGGCCGCGAAAGCAATGCCGTCTTCGACTTGCGTCCTGCCTTCGCAATCCGCCTGTGTAGCCACATATTCGCCGACCATGCGGCGCGCTTCCCTGACATAGAGCTGGTGGGTCCAGTGGCCGGTGCCTGTATACTCATCTTTCGGAAGGCCCCATTTCAGCATCTGGGAGCGAAGGGATGCAGGAACGGCCGGGTCATGGCCGAAAAAATACAGCAGCCCGAGGGTGTAATCCTTATGCTCCCGCACTATGCGCTCGCGCTCGGAGTGCGAGGCTTCAGGATAGTCCTGGCTCATCCCGATGGCATCCGTGCTGAAGGCTCCCCTGTTGTTGACGTCGGTCTTGTGGCCCGGCATACGGGACCAGATGAACCAGTCGTTGAGTTTGGTCTTCTGCGGGCTGATGGCGAGCAGACGCCTCAGAAGTTCATACCGGGACGGATCATAGCCTTCCGGCTTTTCTATGGGAATCCTGTTGGACGGCTCATCCGTAAGGCAGAGCCTGAAATTATAGGCCTGGATCAGGGCGTCGCCGCTCCCTAAGGGCTTCAATGAATTGTCCGATATCCCCCAGAGCAGCCCTGAGGCAGGATTCCCCGGCTCGACATAAGGGTCCACTCCGTCGGGGAACTGATGGTTTTTCATCAGCTGCACCCCGTTGTAGCATTCCCCGTAAACGATACTGCCCTCGCGGCCGGTAGCATATTCCACACCTGCCGCGGCCATCAGGTCCCCTTCGTAGCTGCAATCTATGTACTGGCGGGCCTTGTACTTTTTCCCGGAGCAGATGATGCTGCGTATGCGGCCGCCCTTCTTTTCCACGGACTCGAGATACATGCCCCGCTCGACAGGGAAGCCCCCATCCCGGACATAGCCTTCGATTACCTCCAGCGCGGCCGAAGGTTCGAAATTCCATTTTTCAAGGGTGCCATAATGATCCCCGAGCCTCCTGTAGAACTGGCGGGCTATGCCGGAAATCGCCTGTTTGTTCCCGATATCAGTCTTGCCCAGACCACCGGTAGTCATACCGCCCAGCACTTCATCCGGGCAGACCAATATGACGTCGGCGCCCATCCTGGCCGCAGAATAGGCCGCGACCACCCCCGAAGCGGTTCCGCCATAGACTATCACATCATAAGTCCTCGCCCCGGCGACGGAAGCCGACAGGGCGAGGATCATGACAACGAACGCACTTCTCACAGGCGCTTATTCAATGGTGAATTCCACTTCGTGGACTTGTCTGGAACTGCACTTGTAGTTGCGGTTGTTGCCCACGAAGACCGCCTTGTATTTTCCGGGAGCCTCGTAAATGTGCTCGTAGGACCGCATGACGTTCTGAAGGTTCTTGATAGCCTCCCCGGTGTCCGGATTCGCCTTGTTCATCCTGATGGGCTTGCAGATGGCCCAGGCTTCGGGAACGGGATACTTGAGGGACGACCAGTATTTCCTCGCATCGAACATCATGGTGTACACGCCGGATGTGGCGATCTTGACCCCGCTGTTGTCCGTGACGAAATTGTAGCGGGCCGCCGGAATGGTGTTGAACGTTATCGTCTGCCAGGACATCGAAAAGAAATTCAAGGTAAACGGAGTCGCACCGGCGAAGCGGGTCGTCAGGAGCCCGTAAATCCTGTAGAAACGGCGCCAGATGGATGAATCGAAGGTTTCGGTAGGAATGAAGTGGAACGCTATGACAAGGCCGTCCACGTACTTCGAATCCAGATTGTACGTGTAAGGGACGTAGGTGCCGATCTTCGTGATATCGTCAGTGAATTCCAGCCTCTCCCAACCCGGCATGCCGTCATTGCGCATCTGGACGAAAGCCAGCGAATCGGCCTCGAAATCCGACCAGCTGATCTTGTCGGAATCCCAGGACGTGCATATCCAGGTCTCGAGCTGGGTAGGATCCCCGGCCATCTGGTTCTGGCCGTACCATATACCGTAATTAATATCAAGGGTTATGGCCTCGATGTCCGAAGTGTCATACTCGTAACGGTCCCTGAACTCGTAGCGATGTCCGTCTTCCCCGCTGAAGAAGACTATATTGTCCACGGTTCCGTCGATGTCGAAACGGACGGGGTCTCCCGTCTTGAAGGTGTTGTTGTCGGCGAGCTTGACATCAAAGTCTATCGGGATGTTCAGGTCATGGGAACATGCCGTCAGGGCCGCCGCAACCGCGAGAAGGATACCGTATATGTAAATGCTCTTTTTCATGTTACCAGAGGGGATTTTGCTTGAGGAGAGGATTCACGCCAAGTTCGATGGCTGGGATTGGAAGGACGTCATGGCGGCGCCCGATGAGAGTTACGTAACGGCGGGCATACATGGATGTGTCGTAGCTGTTGCACCTCAGGTCGCTGAAGTACTTGGAATAGCTGTCTTTCATCGCCGGCTCGAGTATGCCCCACCTGATGAGGTCGTACTTGCGGGTGGCCTCGAAGCAGAGCTCACGGGCCCTTTCGTTGCGTACGAGATTGCGGAAGGAGGAGTGGGTCGAGTACTCGGCGAAGGGACGCGTGGAGATGTGCGCCCTGTCGCGTACGGCCTTCACGCAATCATAGCACTTCTGCGTCGGGGCGCCAAGGTACTCGTTCGCCGCCTCGGCGTACATCAGCAGGATGTCGGAATAGCGCATCAGGGGGAAATTGATATGCGTCGTCTGGTGGATGGTGTCGAAATGGCCCTCGTAAACGGCCTCCCTGCGCCACTTGCCGACATTGCGGTTGCCGGCGTAG
>JAEEIQ010000083.1 GCA_016281435.1 Bacteroidales bacterium | reverse complement strand
TAGGCGAGGGTGGCGATATAGTTCTTGTCCGACTTTCGGATGCGGGCTATCCCGCACCAGATCTCGGGAGTCAGGGGTTCAGCGGCCACGTTCTTCGACACGACCGTCCAGCCTTCCACCTTTGGGAGGGTGTTGCCCTCGCAAAGCTTCTTGAAGTCGGCGTTCCCGCTTATGATCACATCCTGCCCGGCAAGGGACAGGCTACCGAGAAAGAGAAGGAATAAAGAAAACAGTATCTTGCGCATAAGCAACTACAGAACAAGGTGGAAGTCCATTCCTGCGGCCCAGCGACGCAGCCCGGTGCCGTCCGGCGACAGGTCAAGCAGACCGTAGGAGACCGTCAGATTAAAGGAAAAGCCTTTCATTCCCACCCCGGCTCCGGCCTTGAGATAGACATTGAACGGCTTGACATCGAAATCTTTTATACAGTCCATCTTCTTGCTCTTTCCGCTTCCATCCCTGTACGGCCAGGAGGTGCTTGTGCTCACTACGGTCGAAGAAAGGCAGTAGTCGAACACCGGTCCTGCACTGAGGTTGAAGATTCCGGCGCCATGGTTGAACGTAACCGGGACCTGAATGTGCTGCTCCCGTATGTCCGTGTCGTCGTTCAGCAGCGTGATCGGATCCAGCAGTTTATCGTCCCACGTGGTGCCGGGAGCGCCATAGATGATGTCGAATTTGTAGTTCAGTCCTACGCTGACCATGTTCGACATGCTCACTGGGATCCCGTAGATGATACCGGCGTAGGGGCCCATTCCGAAGCCCGTCGACCTGAATCCTTCAGGGGCCTCGCGGTTCAGGAATTCGAAGTTCATACCGAAATCGAATCCCAGCTGGGCCGATGCTCTGGGGGCCGAAAGGCAAATGACTGCCAGGATAACAAAGAGAACCTTTTTCATATGCTTTCGCTTTTAATTCAACCTCACCATCGTGGTGACGACCATGCCGGCATTGCCGTCGGAGCCGACGGTGGTCCTGATCTTGCCGCGGTCGGCACCGGTCACGGAAGTGTAGAAATTCAGCTGCGTGCCGTTGGTCATATAAGCGACGAACTGAAGGGTAAGCGATGCGGCTTCGAAGCGTTCCATCCTGAGGGTCCCAGGTACGATCTTGCCCTGGTATTCAGCGGCGCTGCTCCAGTCGAGCTGGACATACTCGGCCGCATCTTTGGAAAGGTCGCACTCCCAGAAGCCGGAAGTGCCGTCGATTGCGTAAGCCACCCCGTCCACATATTCACCTTCTCTCGAAGGATAGTGGTCCGGCAGCCTCCTGGAGGAAACCGTGCCGGCCTTGGAATCGAATGTGTGGATTACGGCCCCGTCATATTCATTACCTCCCCACCAGTTGAGTTTATCCGTCGTGGAGATATAAACCCGTCCCGGGTCCATTCTCTCGTTAAATGTGCAGATGAGGTTCCCGCGGGTGACTGAACTTCCGGAGACGCTAAGATTGTAGAAGTCCGTGCAGGATACTGTCCTGGTCCAGGAATCTTTACCATCTCCCTCCCGGATTTCTTTCTCATAGGTTTCTGCATAATACAGCTTTCCGCCAATGGAAAGCAGGAAAGACTCTTTGCTCGCTTCGACTTGCAGAAGAACCGGCTCAAACGAAGGAGGGGCGATGATTCCATGCATTCCGCCATTCGCGCCTGGATAACCGAACGTTCCGCCCAGGCAGTCGCCTCCGGCAGGATAGAGTTTCCAGCAGGAGATATTGTTCCCAAGTACATTCACGGCA
The DNA here is from genome assembly GCA_016281435.1 of Bacteroidales bacterium. Next base: position 40,382 of record JAEEIQ010000083.1, on the reverse strand, counting down.
TCCAGCTTGCTGCCGTTATCCTTCAGACAGATAAGTGACGGAAGCCCTCCGTTTATGCCATCATAATTCCAGCCGCCGGTCCTCACGAACAGGTCGTTACCCAGTTGGTGGAACCAGCCGCCCAGGAAGGTGGGCTGCTTGAAGCCGTCGTCCATTCCGTCAGGAGCACCTGCCTCCAGCGTCCACTCGAACAGGGCGCCGTCGCTTTTTCTCACAAGGTAGTGGGCGCCGTGGCGGTCGTGGTACTTGGCGCTGAAATCATTGATGATCTTGGACAGCGCATGACGCGCCGCCTTGTTGCCGTCCTTGGGATAATTGTTCCAACCTCCCTTCACGTCATAATGGCAGTTGGCAAGCCAGAGCCAGCCTTCACCTACCGGGAACACGAAGCCGGGAGAAATGATGAGGTTGGCCTGGATGGTCTCGGCCACTTCGCCGTTCGTCCCTTCCACATCCACGTTGTAGCTGACCTCAACCAGGGATCCGTCTTCCGATACGGTATAGAGGGCCTGGGGACCGACAGTCACGTCTCCTTCGGCCCTGGTGGCAGCGCCGCCCCGGGCGAGGGCCAGCATCCCGGCGCCTGCTATATTGGCTTTACGGAAGGTTGCCCTTGCATTGCTTGCATCGTCCTTGCCGCAGGAGGACATAAAAACGATTGAAAAAGCCAGTGTGGCAAAAATAATCTTTTTCATATACGCGCGTGTTTTCCGCAAAGTTAAAAAGGCCTCTTGTCTCCCTTGTGGCGGATTCCACCACAACATACTGATTTGCAAGGTTATTTCAAGAGGAAGTGATATCTTTGCAAAGACATGCGAAGCCTGTTCATCATATTCATGTTCCTTCTTTCACCGGGTCTATGGGCACAGGCTCCGCGATTTGTAAACTACGTCGCGGCCGACGGCCTGCCTTCCAACACCGTTTATGCCATTGCGCAGGACGCTGAAGGCACTCTGTGGATAGGCACGAGGAACGGACTGGCCAGTTTCGACGGCTCACGCTTCAGGAGCTGGAAGGAATACGGCAGGGTCAACGCCCTCGCGGTGGACGGAGCGAACCGGCTGTGGATTGGCACGCCCGGGGGTCTCAAGGTGCTGGATGACAGCATTGAAGGCAATATCCGCGCGCTGCTGACCGACTCCGACGGCTTTGTCTGGGTCACCGTCGGCGACAGCCTCCTTCTTAAACTCTCCTACAAAAACGGCATCAGGGAGGAAGCCCGCTGCTTCTACTCCAAGCGGGATTCGGAAGGGGACTATCCATATTATCAGATATACGAGGCTTCGGACGGGAAACTCTGGCTGGCCGGCCGCATCGTCCACAACCAGTTCGTCGGGAGCCGTGAAAATCCGCAGGTCACGCTTCCTTCCTGGGAAGGCATGCTCTGCAACGGGAGCTATGCCGAAAGCGGCGGGAAACTATACTCCTTTGAAGACCACACCTCCCTCCTGCATACCTACGAGGCCGGCAGGCCCGTCCGGCTCGGGCGCCTTCCCATTTCCCACGCCAGGCTGCTCACGGACCATGGCGGCAGGCTTTGGGCGGCGGGATCCTACGGGCTGGGGATAGTGGACACCGCGCATCCGGAGAATTCACAAGTCTTCCGCCACGAGGCAGACGACCCCTCAAGCCTTTCCTCCGGTGAACTCTATTGCATATTCGAAGACCGCCAGGGCAATATCTGGGCCGGCGGCGACAACGGCCTCTCCGTGCTGTCCCCTGCCTTGCAGCAGGTGAGGCTTGTCTCTGCTGCCCAGGTATCCGCCCTTATGGAGGACCACAACGGCAATCTCCATGTCGGAACGGTCGAAGAACGTATCTCTGCCTTGTATGAGGACAGCTCCGGGACCATCTACGTGGGCCTCTGGAACAATACGGGATGGGAGGTTTGGAAAGACGGCAGGATGCACAAGGAGCGCCTTTCGGGCCAGCTTCCTGAAAAGCAGCGGGTCGCCGCCGAGAACCTGGACGGGGCCAACTGGATTTCAGACTTCCTGGAGGACCGCGACGGCCGGTTCTGGGTGGTCACCTGGGAAGGAGTCGGCCTCAACGAATGGGACCGCAAGGCAGGAAGGAGCCTACCTCCGCGCTGGCTGAGCCCCTTCCGCTACCCTTCACCGCAGGTGGATTCCAACATCTACGTCAGCTCCCGCCTGGGAAGCCGCATCATCGAGGACGCCGACGGCAACCTGGTCTATGCCACCACGCAGGCCGGACTCAACATCATAGACCGCCGGACGGGCCTCGTGACAAAGTATTTCAAGGAGAATTCCTCCATTCCTGACGACTATGTCACGGACCTTTGCCTTACGCCCGACGGCAAGGTCTGGGCGGCCACCCGGGGTGGGCTCTGGAGCCCTTCGGGCGGGCATTGCCTGGACGGCATGCTGGTGCAGTCGGTGGAAGCCGACGGGAAAGGCCGTCTCTGGGCCGGGACCGAGGACGGACTGTGGTTCATCGACACCGACGGCAGCGAGGGACGCGTCCCGAAAGAGCTCGGATTCCCCTCGGACATCTACGGCGAGAGGGTTTCCTGCCGCCTGAAGGACGGAGGCCTTGCATTCGGCGGCGCAGCCGGGGCCGTGACTTTCCATCCTGACAGCCTGCTCGCCGTCCGTGCCGACAGGAATCTGCCGCTAGGGCGGCTGATCCGGCACCGCTACCGCCTGAACGGCGGAGAATGGACGGAAGGACATTTTCCCGGTCTGCCGGAAAACATCAGCCCCGGGCGCTATGTCCTGCAGGAACAGGATTCCGATATCTTCGGCCGGTGGGACCGCGGCGAGAGCAGGGAGCGGACCCTCCGCATTCCCCCTCCTCTATGGCTCCGGTGGCCGTTCATGCTGCTCTATGCGCTCCTTCTCACGGCCGTGGTATGGACCGTACTCCGCCTTAGGGAAAGACGCCTGCTCGTGAAGGAACTGGACATGCGAAACCGTCTTTTCTCGATTATTTCGCATGACCTCCGGAACCCTGTTTCGGGGAGCCGCATGCTATCCGGACAGCTGCTGGAGAAAATCGACCTGCTGCCGCCTGCGCAGATAAAAGAAGGGCTTGCGCAGCTGGCCCGGTCCGCAGAAAACACATACTCCCTGCTGGAGAACCTGCTTCTGTGGTCCCTGAGCCAGAAAGGGATGCTGGAGCCGGTAATGCGGGATGAGGACCTGGCTGCGCTGGCCTCGGAAGCCATCGGAACCATCAGGAAGGAAGAGCCTGTCACGGTGGACATCCCCGCCGGACTTACGGTGCGGACCGACCGCAACATGCTCCTGACCGTACTGAGGAACCTGCTGGACAATGCCGTGAAGGCAAGCCCGGAAGGTGGGAGGGTGACGCTGCGCGCCAGGGGAAAACAGATCATCATCTCCGACGAAGGCCCCGGATTGAAGGAGGAAAACGCGCACTGGGGCCATGGCCTCGGGCTCGTTATCACGCGCGAACTGCTGGACAAGCTGAACGCGTCGATGGAAATGCGCAACCGGCCGGAAGGCGGCCTTGAAATAACTATCAACCTATGACAGACATCCTGCTTATCGAAGATTCCGCTGTGTTCGTGATGGGGCTGAAACTGGCCCTTTCCGCCGACCCTTCATTCGGAAATGTAGAATCCGTGGCTTCGGCCGGGGCGGCGGTATCGTTCCTGAATGCCCACCCGGAGACGGATATCGCTGTCGTGGACATCACCCTGGAATCAGAAACCGACGGCCTCACCCTGCTCGGAATCCTTCACGAGGCTTTCCCGGGAGTGAAAACCCTGGTGCTGTCCCATTATAAGAATCCGGCCTATATCCTGAGGGCCCTTTCCTCGGGCGCATGCGCCTATCTGGCCAAGGATTCAGCGCCAGGATCCATAGTCGAAGCCATTGCCGGCGTGGCTGCAGGCAAATGCCTGTTTTTCGGAGAAACGATCGATTCGGAGAAGATCCTTCGCATCTTCGGCGGCAAGGAGAACCTCGCCGCACGCAAGCCCCAGGGCCTGACACCAAGGGAACTGGACGTGCTGCAACTGACATCATCCGGTTACAGCAACGCCCAAATTGCTTCGGCCCTGGAAATATCCATCAACACCGTGGACAGCTACAAGGAGCGTATCAAAGGCAAATTCGGCCTCGACAGCATCATCGAGTGCGTCGCCACGGCAGCCGCCAAGGGAATAGTTACGGTTTGACGGGACGCACGGACAGTCCGCATTCACGGCCTATGACCGCAATGGTCTTGTCATTGGAGATGAAATCCACGGCGTGCGCCGTTCCCTCTGCTTCCGCAAGCGAGGAAGTCCAGTAGCTGCCGTAGTTGCCCTGGTTTTCCTTGGAACTCTTATAGACGCCGGCAGCGGGAAGGAAGATGCTCTTGCCGTTCGGGCCTGTCACCAGCATCCCATTGACCCTGTTCCGTGTCGTCCATGTCCAAGTACACTCTTCGCGCAGTTCTTTCCACTCACTGAAGGTGGCCATACGCCAACCGTCTCCGAAGTTCACGCTCGCGGCATCATCTGCGGCTTCCAGGACAGTCTTCCTGTCGCCTCCGAGCTTGGTCTCGTACTTGGGATACAGTGTGAGTTCGGCAGTTGAGTACGGTTTATACTTATAGTTGGATAGCGAATAACTTGTTTTGGGACCAGTCTCTCCCCAGGCGTAGTGGTTGCCATAACCCTCCGGTGTTGAAGCGCCGACGTTCATGGAGCCCCATTTCAACCCGCTCGGAAGGCCCAGATCGACCGCCTCGATCCCCGTTTCCCCGCTGCTGCTTCCGGCGGCTTTCACCTTTACCGTGCAGGTAGCCGACACTTCGGGGTTGCTCACGCTCGTGGCCGTAATCGTGGCCTCACAAACACCGTATCCCGTGACAAGGCCGCCGTTTACATACGCCTTGCGAGGCTCCGTAGTGGTCCAAATGATATTCTTGACGGTAGCCGTTTCGGGCAGCACCGTAGCGGTAAGCTGGGCGGACTGGCCCACTTCAATCTCAAGGGAGGTCTTGTCCAGGGTGATGGACGACACCGGCACGGAAGCGCTTGACCCGCCGGTCACCGTGACCTCGCAGGTAGCGCTCTTGCCACCCGCAATGGCAGTGACGGTAGCCTTGCCGGCGGAAAGGCCCTGTACCTTGGCCTGCTTCTCGCCGATGGATCCGACTGCGGCTATCTTCTGCTGGTCGATCTGCCACACGACATTCGCCTTGGCTCCGGACGGAGTGATGACGGCTGTCAGGATCTTTTCTTCATCTACGGCAAGGTTGACAGACGAAGGGTCGATGGTGATGCTCTCGATGGTAACGGTGCCGCCGGAAGTGACGGTCACCTTGCATTCCGCCCTTGCCACGCCGGCGAGCGCACGGATCGTGGTAGTGCCCGGATTCTTTCCGGTGACCCTTCCGCCCTTGTAGAAGACGCCGTCGACAGTCGCGTCACGGGGCGTGACAAGGGCGATCTCCGTGTTGTCGCTTTCCCAGACAACTGTCTTCTCCGTGGCGTTCTCCGGCAGGAGCTTCACGACTTCGAGTTGCTCGCTTAGGCCCGTCACGACGGTGATTTCCGATTTATTGAGTTGTATCTCGGTAGCCTCGATCTTGCCGTCCCCTTCGCCATTGCCGCCCTGGCCCTGACCCTTGCCTACCTTGACCGTACACGTGGCGGTCGCATTGCCGGCCTTGGCCTCGATGACGGCCTCACCCTCGGCGATGGCGGTAACCCTGCCACCGACCACTACGGTGCCGTCTGCGCCGTAGCCCTCTCCAAGCACGACGTCCGCAACCCGGGGATTGGTGCTGCTCCAGGTGACCGTCTTATCCGCAGCATCCTCGGGAAGGACCGTGGCTATGAGCACTTCGCTCTGGCCGATTTCCATCTGCAGGGCCGTCTTGTTGAGCCTGACGGCCGCCACGCTCCCGCTGCTTGCAGCGCGGATGATTATACGGCATCCTGTCTGGTATTCCCCGACCTTGGCCGAAATCGAAGCGATACCTTCCTTCAGGGCAGTTACAAGGCCGTCTTTTACCGTGGCGGTCTCTTCCATGAGAGAAGTCCATTCCACCTTCTGGGTGCAATTCTCGGGAGTCACGGTGGCTACGAGCTGCAGGGTCTCGCCTACAGTCATTTCATAACTAGGCTGGTCAAAAGAAATTCCCGTTGCGGGAACTTCCTGCCCCGCGAGGAATTTATTGATCTCTTCCTCGGTACAGGCCGTCATGGCGAGCGCTGCGAGGGCAGCGAAGGTTGAAAGAATCTTTTTCATAAATCTATTTTAACGCTTTCCGCGAAAATAGATATTATGGTTATCAGATGTATAGTGCGAAAGTACTATTTTAGACTATTCCGAGCTGATTTGCGGCCCGCAGCATCCCGACGTTGTTGCGGACATCCATCTTCTGGTAGATGTTCTGCTTGTGGTTCTTGACCGTGTAGATGCTGATATGAAGCTTGTCCGCGATTCCGGCGGCGGAAAGGCCTTCGGCGCTGAGACGTATGACTTCGAGTTCGCGGGCCGTAAGACCCAGCTTGCTGATTTTCCGCTTTCGCTCCTCGGCAAGGTTCTCCATATAAGATGCGATGTCGTCCGCGACCGAGCCGTCTTCCTCTCCCAGCAGCTGCTCACACCGGGCACGCACGGAGGCCCCATCCGGGATACGTGACACGTCATTCAGCGCGAAGTCCTTGGAAATCAGGCGCAGGAGCTGCTCCTTCCCGCGGTCGGAAGCGACTATACGCCGGATGTAGAACAGTGAAATGACCGTTATCACGACGAGCGCGGCGACGAGGATTATCAGCATGGCCACCCAGATGCGCATCCGCGCGATGCTGGCTTCCTTGAGGGATGTCTCGTAGCGCGTTTCCATCTCCTGCAGGCGGGCATCGGCCTTCTGACGCATGTAATACTCCGTCGCATACACGTACTGTTGATGGGCGGATGCGGCATTCTGGATGTCCCCAGCCTGGGAATACAACATCACAAGGTTGTTCCAGCACTGGCTCCGCATAAGGTAATCATCCTCCTTAAGTCCATCCAGCACCTTCCGACAACATTCTATTCCATCCTGCCATTTTCCCCCCTGGCGGTACCAACGCATCCAATAAGGCAAGGCCCTTGAGGGGAAGGATGGGTCTTTCGAGACGGCGACGGCCTGCTCGATGCTGCCGCCCGCCTTGGCATATAAGGCCGGGTCGATCGGCTCGTTGAAGCGGTTGAGTCCGATGTATGCCTGACTTATCTGGAGGAGGATGTCCGCCTGGAGAACGGGACTTCCGGATGCAAGGGACAGGGCTTCCTGAAGGGTCTGCAGCGCATCGGCATCCTGGGCCTCGCCCTCGGTGATGGCCCCGCAGAGCTGCAGACGGCCCTTCTGGAGCAGGGCGGCCGCAATCAGGGTGTCGGTCCCTTCGGCCCTGGCTAGACGCTCCGCCTCGACGGCGTGCTCCCAGCCCTGGGCATCGCGCCAGGTCATGATGTCAAGTGCAGCCAGCCTGCTGAGGGACAGGGAGCGGCCGCCATCTGTCAAATCGCCCGCGGACAAGGCCTTAAGGGCATATTCAGTGGCTGGTTCCCAATCCTGCATGGTGGCCAGGCGGTCGCTCTCCGAGAGCAACTCCCGCCAGGACCCTGCCTTGTCGGCAACGCCGCGGCACGAGACGAGTGCCACGAACACCCATACACTCAGGATCAACGGTTTTCTCAGGTTCATCGCTTGCAAAATTAACCGATTCCCCCGAGTAAAGCAAATCCTGCGGTCAATGTATCACCTCTCCCAGTTTCTCCTGTACATTCACGCCGACACCCAGGAATTTCTCGCCGTAGTCCTTCTTGAACTTGCGGAAATAAGCTTTGTGGCCGACGGTGATGTTGTACCAGGTCCCGTCATAACGGTACAGGTACATGACCGTCGCGGCAGGCTTTTCGATGACTGGAGCGGAAGTGACTTCCTCCCCGACCTCATCGCCGGAGATTCCTTTCGCGCGGAATACGGTTCCCCCGTCGGCGGCTTTCTTGACCGCCGCATAGACTTCCTGCAGGTAAGCCTGCACCTTTGCCACCGGAACGGAACTGATGTCGGCGCCTGTGTAGAAGAAAGCTTCGTCCTTCCTCGGCCTGCTCTCCGAGCGGGGATCAGTGGCCAGTTCGCTAAGTTCAATGGCGAAATCCGGGACAAGCCTGTCGCTTTCCAGCCCTGCAAAGGCGAACTTGTCGCCTATGGAGATTGAGGTTTTCGCGCTTTTCTTTTCGACATTCCCCCCGTTTTCCGTTTTACCCTGCCGGCCGTTGCCGCCGCAAGACAGCAGAAGGGCCGCTGCCGCAATGATGGATAAGGCTTTTTTCATCTTGTTATTCTTTAAACAGTTCATCATCCAGGTCGTAGTCCACGATCTCCCCGGCCAGGTCGAAATACAGGGAAGAAGCCTCGAACGGGATCTGGGCCGAGAGTGCATACTCCGCGCTCCCCGTGAGGGCATAGAGTTTCTCCATGATCTCCTGCCTCTGCTTCTTGACGGGCAGAAGCTGGGCACGGCAGCAGTCCATGGCGCCTGCCACGGCATTGCGGTAAATGAGAATGTATTCCGCGTAGAAAGCGCTCATGTTATGGAACCACTTGAGATTGGCCGCATTCAAACGCGCCAGGGCCGCCTCAGTGTCAAATCCGGGCTCGGGTTTTTCCGGTATCTGATTCGCCGCGATTTCATCCCTGATGGCCGCATCCGCCTTCCGGTACTTCTCGTCGAAAAGGGCCAGACCATTCTTGCGGGCGGAATCTATCATCCCTATCGCCTTCTGCTGGAGGGCGTTTTCCTTCTGGGCGAGGGCGGCCATCTCCGAAACCAGCTGATACTGCTTCTGGGAATAAGCGCGCTTGCCCTTGTCGGCATTCATCTTGGCCGTCACGGACTCTCCGAGGCCGGATTCCTGCATGAAGGCCGCCCTCTGCTCATCCGTCATGTTGGACATGGCTTCGATATCCTTCATCGTCATCCCTCCTGTCTGGGCGGCGAACATCTTGCTGGCCAGGGCCTGCTCGTCCGCCTTGCTGAGATTTCCGCCCTGCATCTTCGCAAGATCGGCCTGGCTCAAGCCCAGACTCCCCAGGCGTCCCTTCATGGTCGACATGGCAAGGGCCTTGGCCTCCTCCTCGCTCATCCCGGCGACCTGCTGCACCGTCTTGTTCGTTCCGGCCACCTTTCCGGCCATCGCATCACGCTTCATTGAAGGCGACAGCGTCTTGCCCATCATATCGCTGATCTGCTGCTGAGCTACCCTGTGCGCTTCCACGAATGCAGGGATTTTTTCGGCGCCGGGCCACGACTGCGCGAACGGATCGTGATTCTCTTTCCATTCATCGAGGAGCGCGGACGTGGGAGGCAGGTCCGGGGTCATGCCCATCACCGCCTCGGGGGTCATCTGGGCCCCGGCGGGAAGCATCACCGCGAGGGCGAAAAGGGTAACAAATATCTTTTTCATGATATCACTTCTTTACAAATTCAACTCTGCGGTTCTTGGCGCGGCCTTCCTCGGTGCTATTGGAGGCTATGGGCTCATGGGACCCCTTGCCGACGGGAGTCAGACGGGCGCCGGCGATATCCAGATCGACAAGGGCGGCGACAATAGCCTCGGCGCGCTGCTGGGACAGAGGATCGTTCACGCGGTCGCTTCCGGTGGCGTCACAATGGCCCTGGACCTCGAATTCCAGGCCGGGATTCTCTTTCATGAGAGCGGCGATGCGGTTGACTTCCACCATGGACTCGGGCTTGAGATCGGCCTTGCCAGTCTCGAAGGTGATGGCGTAGGTGACTATCTTGCCCTCTGACATCAGGCGGTCGTACAGGGGCACGGCGCCCTGCGCGATACGAACGTTGCTGATGCCGCTGAAGCGATATTTTGTACTGCTGTTGAAATACAGGTACCCCGGGGCCTCCATCGCCGGCACGTTTATGATGCGCAAGCCGTTTACATATCCTTTGAAAGCCCTCTTGTTGAAAGAAAAGGCGAAGTGGTTCCACGCCCCCGCCTTCAGGGGATTGTCCTTCCCGTTGAAATCTTCAAACGATGGACTGAGTCCAAGATTCTTTTGTCCGGAAATCCAGGAATCGGATCCCGGCTTCTTGAGCGACCAGAGCATCGCGGAGGAGCCATCTTCCCTGTATCTGAAAGAGACATAGCTGGGAGCGTTGTAATAGTCTGACGCGCCGCGAATGCCCAAACACAGCTCGACCCCGAGTTCGGAACCGCCATCCTCGGATATGGGAGCCACATATAGATCATATTCCACCGTGAATACCTCCGGCAGCCAGTTCCACTTGTCGTCCTTCATCAGGGGCATCACCTTCCCGAGGCCGTTGTCGGTGAAGGCAAGCACCTTGCGGCCTTCAAGCGAAACGGTCTCCACGTAACCGTCAAGCAGGTCCCAGCGCAGGGGAAACTCTCCCAGCCGCTCGTTCTCGAACGTATCCTCGAAGAATATTTCGTCGCCGGGGACAAAGTCGGTCTTCGCATAGGCAACCTGGATCTCCCTGGCGGGCTTCCCGGCAGGCTTTGCCGGCTGCACGGGAGTTTCTGCTTGCACGGGTTTATCCTGTTGTACGGGTTTCTCCGGGGCGGCCTTTTCTTTTGGCTCGGTGGCCTTCCCGGCTTCGCCCGCTTTCTTGCCCTTCATCTTGCTTTCCGCCTTGGCCGCGGCCTTGTCGACGGCTTTGTTTACCGCACCTTCAACCTTTTCTCCAAGCTTGTTTTCGACGGCATTCTTCGCCCGTTCGCCCAGCCTGTCCAGCAGGCTCTGCGCACTGGTGGCGCAACAGGCCAACACCAGCGCAAGGATTACTGTAACGATTCTTTTCATAAGACGTATGGCTTTAAATTATTTTATTGAGTATGGCTTTCCGGACCATTTCGGCGGATGTGGTTGCCGAGAACTTGACGAGCAGCTGTTTACGATACCACTTCACCGTCTCCGGACTCAACCCGAAATGCTCCGCGATCTGCGGAGTCGTCCGGCCGGTGGCCACTTCCTGCAGGATGGATTTCTCCCTCCCTGTCAACTTGATGTTATTAGCTGTTATTCCTTCCATGTGGCAGTATGCGTTTTTGCAAATTTCGGCTATTTCAACATCTTAAACACCACCCTTTCGGGGGGCAAAACCCACCCTAAAGGGGTGAATTTGGCAGGATTGGCCGGAATTTTTTTATTTTTGTTCCATGAGAAGAAAAGTCATCTCCTTCCTGCTGGCCGCAGCCGTCTGCGCACCTTCATCCGCGTACAACGACCACCGCGGGCACAACCTGGACTCCCTGGAAAGGGAAGTTGGCAGATGGACTCCGCAAGCCATCGACGAGGCTTCCGCGCAGCAGCTTGTCTCCCTCAACCGGGCCTGCCGGGACCTCATGCTGGGATACAGTGCCCTGAACGGCGAAAAATGCATCTTCTATGCCCGCAAAGCTCTTTCCATTTCCGAGCCGAGAGGCTGGGAGGAAGCCAATTCGGACGCCGCCCGCTACATAGGACAGTGCTTCTGGGGCGCCGGGCAATATGACAGTTCCCTCGTTTACTACAGGAAAGCCCTGGCCGCCGTGGACAGGATGGCCGGCGGAGCCACATCCCCGATAAACCCGGACGGATACACGGAAAAGGACATCGACAATGCCCGTTCTGCCCTCTACGGGGCCATAGGCAACCTCTACAACATGATGGATTCCATCCCGCAGGCCATGGAATGGTACGGACGGGCCGGGGAAATCTTCGACAAATACGGGTGGGACCGGAGCAACTCCGTCCTGTACTACAATATCGGCGAGACATGGACGGAGCAGGGCGAACTCCGCAAGGCCGTCCAGGCCTATGGGAAGGCGCTGCACTACGGGCAGGGGGATTCCCTCATGACCGCCATGGCCCGGAAAGGTCTGGGAAGGGTCTACATGGAAAAAGGCCGCACCTGGAAAGCCCTGCGGTATCTCCACGAGGCCGATGAGTATTTCTCGGCCCATGAGAAGGAAGAACTGGTCTTCACGAAAGAGAACTACGAGTACATGTCGGAAGCCCTGACGGCCCAAAGGAAAGAACTGCTGATGATGATCGCAGGCCTGGCGCTGATTGCGCTTCTCGCCGCCGGATCGCTTCTGCTGGCAGGGAAACTGCGCGCGAGCAAGAAGCAGCAGGCCGAGGTCTCCGCCGTACTGGAAGAAACCATAGGCGAGATGACTCACGCCGGAGAAGAAAAGCCCCGTCTGTCCGACAGGGAAAAGGAGATCCTGGACCTCCTCGCAAAAGGCTACACCACTCCCCAGATCGCAGAAGCCCTGCGACTGAGCCAGGAAACCATAAAATGGTACCGAAAGAAACTCCTTGCGAAATTCGACGCGGCCAACACCGCGGAGCTGGTGAACCAGGCGCGGGAACTCGGGATCCTATGATTACTTCGGCAGGCCGAAGGCTTCGGACATCTCCCTCATCTGGGCGTCTGTCATGCCTTCCGGCTCAAAGCCCATGTTCCTTGCAGAAATATAGATCTGCGCGGCCTTGTTGAGGACATCGACCTGGTCGAAGGCGGCCATGATATCGACATCCACGGCAAAGACTCCGTGTTTTTCCCACATGACCACATCGTAATCCTCATCCAGCGTCCTTATGGTCGCTTCCGCAAGTTCCTTCGAGGAGGGGAGCATGTACGGGACCATGCCGAGGCCCCGCGGGCAGAAAGCCTTCGTCTCCGGAATCATGGACCAGAGCATGCGGGTGGCGGCGTCCTTTTCCATCCACTTCCGGCTATGGGTCAGGGCCACAAGTTCGATGGGATGGGTATGCAGGGAGGCCCGGTACGGGGAGCCCTTGGCCAGAAGATAATCGTGCACGGCCAGGTGGGAAGGCAGTTCCGAGGTGGGAGCGACGGGAGCGTCGGCGACTATTTCATAGCTGGCGCAGTCCGGAAGGATGCGGATGACGGAGCCGTTTTCCATGGGACGGCGCGACAGGTCACGCATACGCCTGCCCGTCCCCTTGCAATAGAACCAGCAGCCTTTTATGTGCGGAAGGGTCATGCCTATGCCGCGGACCTCGGAAACGGCCGGCATCGACCGCATGGAATCGTCCACCGAGTCTGTAATGTTTATGGTTATGTTGCCGCCGTTACGTTCGGCCCATCCCTTCATCCAGAGGTAGGACGCGACCTCGGCGACCCGGTCGATTTCGGCCCTGAGGGTCGGCCTGTTATCCAAAACGCTCATATCACTGTCGCTTTAATGTCTTATCGGAATACTTTATAACGGCATATAAGTTTTGAGTTCCGCCGTCTTCGCTATCATCCTGCGCATTTCCCAGCGGTCACGGATCAGTCCCGCGGCCTTTGCCTGCATCATCACGTTGCCTATGGCCGTGGCCTCGGAGGGGCCTGCCACCACAGGGATACCGACCGCATCGGCCGTCCACTGGTCCAGAAGGGCGTTGGCGCTGCCGCCTCCTATGACATGGAGTCTTTCTATGGGGAACGGCGCAAATGCGCACAGCTTGTCAAGCACGCCCTTGTAGCAGTCTGCAAGTGAGTGGAAGATGCATGACACGATACGGGCGTCGGAGACCTTCCCTATCACTCCGCATATCTCTTCCACCATGTCCGAGGGGTTGGCAAAGCGGGGATCGTCCGGGTCTATCCGTCCGGAAAAATCTTTTTCCGAAAGGGCCATTTCCTCAAGCCGGGAATAACTGTAGTCCTTCCCTCCGGCCTTCCAGACCTTGCGGCACTGCTCGAGAAGCCACATGCCGGTGATGTTCTTAAGGAACCTGGTGGTGCCTTCTATCCCGCCTTCGTTAGTGAAATTCTGCCTGGCCGATTCCGCATTTATGATGGGTGACGGTACCTCGATGCCCATAAGGCTCCATGTCCCGCTCGAAAGGTAGGCGAAATTCCCGTCTTCAGCGGGGACGGCGGCTATGGCCGAAGCGGTGTCGTGCCCGGCGACGCTTACCACGGGAATGCCTTTGTACCGGCCTGTCCGCGTCCCCGGCTGGACTATGGGCAGCAGCACGTCGGTCCGGATGCCTAGCTTTTCCAGCAGCGCCTTGTCGAACTGCCTGGAATTCTGGTCCATCATCCCGGAAGTGGAGGCGTCCGTGTATTCGCAGACCTTGTTCCCTGTCAGCATGTACGAAAGCAGGTCCGGCATGAAAAGGATGCAGTCGGCCTCACGGAGGGCCGTCCCGCCTTCGAGCGTCTGGGCATAAAGCTGGAAAACCGTGTTGAAGTCCATTATCTGGATACCCGTGGCGGCATAAAGTTCCCCGCGCGGTATGATTCCGAATACCTTCTCCGGCACTCCCGCGGTGTAGGGGTCCCTGTAGGCGCGCGGAAGGCCCAGAATGGACCCGTCGGGCCCTATGCAGCCGAAATCCACGCCCCATGTGTCGATGCCTATGGAGTCGATCCCGATCCCGCGGGCCTGCAGCCCGTCGATGCATTTTACAAAATGCTCATAGATGGAATAGACGTTCCAATAGAACTTGTTTCCCATACGGAGCGTCTGGTTCGGGAAGCGGTATACTTCTTCCATGCGGAAGCCGTCGCCGTCGAAGGTCGCCAGCATGGCACGCCCGGACGTGGCTCCGCAGTCGAATGCGAGAAAATTCTTCATCGATTATAGTTTACCCGACACCAAATATACATAAAACGGCGGAAATCCATGCCGGCCCCTGAAAATTGTTGTTCTGCTTTTCCATGTCGGGCAAAATGATTATCTTCGTGGAATATGAAACGCAAATTCTTTCTTTTGGGCGCAGCCCTGGCGCTGGCCCTGGCGGCAGCGGCACAGCCGGTGCGCGACAACGTGATCCTGAGGACCAATCATGCAGACGGCATTTACGCAAAGGGGGACACCGTGAGGGTCTGGGCCGACGTGAAGGCCGTGCCCGGGAAGCCCCTTGTCTTCAAGGTGATGCGCTGGACGCAGTGGAACGAAGAGTCCAAGAGCGACATTGTCCTGCATGAAGGCGAGAATCTTTTGTATGAACGCGTGTTCGACGAAAGCGTCCAGTACGTTTTCGAAGTGACGGACGATGTCAAGCCGCGCGAATTCAAGGCTGAAGGCACAGGAAACGCCTTCGCCGGCGTCATCGTGGCGCCCGAAGAATTCAAGGTCGGCTTCAGCGAGCCGGCGGATTTTCTCGGATTCTGGAACAAGGAAATCAAGAAGATGCGCAAGATGAAAATGAAGGTGGATGTCACGAAAGAATCCGAAAAAGACGGCTTCCTGGTGCGCCATGTCGATATCAACTGCGTAGGACCCGCTCCGGCCCGCGCCTACGTCGCCCATCCGAAGGACGCGAAGAAGGGGACCCTTCCCATCATCCTCTACCTGCACGCCGCAGGTACTCCCGGCTCCCCGTCGCAGGCAAGGACGGCCCTGTATTATGCCGACTGCGTCGAAGGCGGGGCCCTCGCCATGGACCTCAACGCCCATGGCATGCTCGACGACCAGCCGAAAGCATACTATGACGAACTTTCGAGCGGCCTTCTCAAAGGCTATTCCAGCCGCGAGCCGGACGGCCTGGAAGATTACTATTTCAAATGGATGATGCTGCGCGCGATACGCGCCCTGGACTATCTCACGAAGGACCCGCTCTGGGACGGAAAGCATGTCATAGTCAGCGGTTCCAGCCAGGGAGGCTACCAGAGCGCTGTCCTTTCGGTGCTCGACAAGAGGGTGACCACGGCCATCCTCACGGTCCCCGCCGGAATCGACCAGGGAGGGAGCCTGCAGGGCCGCACGGCTTCCTGGCCGTATACGATGAGGAAATACCCCGAATCGACGCAGAAGTATTCCCCTTACATGGACCCTGCCGCGTGGCTCTACCGCACGAAGGCTGACATCTGGTGCGAGATCGGACTGTTCGATTTCACCTGCCCCGGGGCCAACCTCTTCGCGGCTCTCAACACGGTCAAGACCCCCGTCACGATCGTGACCTTCCAGCGTCCCCACAGCGGCTACATGGACCGCAGCCACAAGGCGGTGGATAAGCAGCGCATGGACTATTTCCAGAAGGCCGCCGTGAAATAGGAAGGCAGCCGGAATTCACAAGGTCCGCGGTTTGATTATCTTTTGACGCGAAAAAGTGTTACCTTTGCGCGCGTTTTAAGATTAGTGTATGAAAGAACTGTTTTTAGGAACAGGCATCGCCCATAGCATCCTGTTGTTCGCCGTCGTCATCGCGACCGGGCTGTGGTTGGGGCGCTTCAAGATAAAAGGCGTCTCGATAGGTTCTACCTGGATCCTGTTCCTTGGCATAATCATGAGCCATTTCGGGCTTCGGGCGGACCCTACGGTCCTCGCCTTCATGAAGGATTTCGGGCTGATCCTGTTCGTGTTCTCCATAGGCCTGCAGGTGGGTCCCGGATTCTTCCAGTCCTTCCGCTCCGGAGGGGTCAAGCTGAACCTGCTGGCCACCGGGCTGGTCCTGATGGCCGTGATAGTGACCGTGGCCATACACCTCGTCACCGGCGAAAGGCTGGAGACCATGGTCGGAGTCATGTCCGGGGCCGTCACGAACACCCCGGGCCTCGGCGCCGCGCAGCACACCCTGACGGACGTCCTGCTTGAAGAAGGCTGCGATCCGGCCGTCGCCAACCTCGATGCCGCTGCCCTCGCGTCCTCCTATGCCGTGGCCTACCCCCTTGGCGTGCTCGGAGTGATCCTCATCCTGATGCTCATCAAGCCCCTTTTCCGCGTGAACCTGGACAAGGAGCGCGAGCAACTCGACAAGGACGATCCTGCAGCCGCCAACGCCGCGCGCAGGATGCACTGCGAAGTCGAGAATCCCGCCATCTTCGGCAAAAGGCTGGCCGACGTTATCGGGGACCGCTCCGACAAGTTCGTCGTGTCCCGAATCATGCGGGACGGGGTCATCTCGATCCCGGGCCCTGAAACGGTGCTCGAAAAAGGGGACAGGGTCCTTCTGGTGACTTCCCAGGACCAGGTGGACGGAATACGCATCATCTTCGGCGAGGAAGTGCCCATGCACCTCAACGACTGGGTCATCCACGAGGATCGTCTCGTCAGCAAGCGCCTTACCGTCACCCACCACGACGTCAACGGCAAGACCATGCGCCAGCTCAACTTCCGCGCCCTCTTCGGAGTCCAGGTCACAAGGGTCCTCAGGAGCGGCATCGAGCTCGTTGCCAGGCCCAACCTCATCCTGCAGGTCGGAGACGTCATCCAGGTCGTGGGCACGGAGCAGGGCATAAAGGAGGTCACGAAGATAGTCGGCAACAAGCCCGACCTTCTCCGCCGTCCGAACCTGATTCCCCTGTTGTTCGGCATAGCCGTGGGCGTGATCTTCGGATCGATTCCCTTCCATTTCCCCGGCATACCCCAGCCCGTCAAGCTCGGCCTTGCCGGAGGTCCGCTCATCATAGCGATACTTCTCGGCCATTTCGGGCCCAAGTGGAAAATCACAACCTACACCACCGTCAGCGCCAACATGATGATACGCGAACTTGGGATCAGCTTCTTCCTCGCGGCCGTCGGCCTCGGAGCCGGAGAATCCTTCGTTTCGTCCCTTCTCGCTGGCGGTTTCTGGTGGATACTGTACGGATTCATAATCACGGTTGTCCCCGTTCTGACCATAGCCCTGCTGGCCAGGTTTGCTTTCAAGGTCAACTTCTACCAGATCTGCGGCCTCGTCGCCGGCGGAACTACGGACCCCGCCGCACTCGCCTTCGCCCAGGACACCTACGGCACCGACTATCCTTCCGTAAACTACGCGACCGTCTATCCCCTGACCATGTTCCTGAGGGTGCTGGTCGCCCAACTGATGATACTTTTCGCCGTCGCATGACGGCCATTATAAAAAGACTGATGATGAAAAAACTTCTGATTCCCCTTCTCGGTGTCCTGACCCTGGCGGCCGGCTGCAACTCCGGGCGCGACCAGGTACAGGAACAACTTGACGCATACGCCAACATTTCGATCGGGTCTTCCTTCTTCGAGGGCATCTCGGACAACGGCCGCGAGGTACTCAACTACTTCAAGCTGGCCTCGGACGAAGTGGACAACATCTACTGGAAGCAGAATTTCGGCGACAAGAACCTGATGGCTTCCCTTCCCACCAACGCCCAGCGCGTATTCGCGACCGTGAACTACGGTCCCTGGAACCGCATCGACGGACAGAGCTTCGTGGAAGGTTACGGCGAGAGGCCCCTCGGCGCGGCTTTCTATCCGGAGGACATGACGCCGGAAGAGTTCGCAGCCTTCGAGGATCCCGCAAAGAACAGCCCCTATACGATGATAAGAAGGGGCGATGACGGGAAATTGAAAGCAGAGTGGTACCACGATGCCTTCAAGCCCGAAATCTCCAAGATCGTGGATTACCTGCGCACCGCGGCCAACTACACCATCAAGCAGAGCGTCCGCGATTACCTGCTCTCGAAAATCGACGCCCTCCAGTCCGACGACTATCGCGTCAGTGACCTCCAGTGGCTCTCGATGGACGACAGCAAGATGGACCTCATCATAGGCCCCCAGGAGAACGAAGACGACCGCCTTTACGGCATCAAGACCTCGTACGAGTCCTACGTCCTGCTGAAGAACCTCAACCTGACTTCCGAGATCAGCGGCTTCACCGGGATGATTCCCGCCCTGCAGGAGGCCCTTCCCTGCGATCCCGCCTACAAGACCTTCGCCCCCGGAACGGGCTCGACCATCTACGCATACGACCTCGTCTATTGCGCAGGCAACGCCAACGCCGGAATCAAGAAAATAGCCGTCAACCTGCCCTATGACGCCGTCGTTCAGGCCGAGAAAGGCACCCGCACCGCCATCCTCTGCAACGTGATCGACGCGAAGTACTCGAAGATCATCCTTCCCGCCGGAAGGCTTCTGCTCGCCCGCGAACAGAGCATCTACCTCGACAACAAGGCCTTCTTCTGGAACACGGCCATGAGGGAAGTGGCGCACGGACTCGGAGTGAAGCAGACAGTGAATGGAAACGGGACTGTCGATGAGGCCCTCGGCGACGAGGCCCTCACGGTCGAAGAAATCAAGGGAGACGTCCTCGGACTCTTCCTCAACCTCAAGCTCATCGCCGACGGGCAGATGGATCCCCTCATGAGCAGGGAAGACGCCATCACGACCTTCGTGATTGCCAATATCCGCTCTTCGCGCTTCGGCGAAGCGGCGGCTCTCGGTCTGTCGAACATCATCATCTATAACTGGATGAAAGAGAAGCAGGCCTTCTCCATCGACCGCAGCGGCCATTACCTGGTGGATTTCGACAAGGCCGAGCAGGCCGTAAGGGAACTCGCCACGCGCATCCTCACCATCCAGGCTACCGGGGACAAGGCTGCCGCCTCCGCCCTCATCAGGGATTACGGCACGACCGCAGAATCCCTGCTGCTGGACTTCGCCGCCCTGCAGCGCGCGCACATCCCCATGGATATACGATTCCAATTCGGTTGGTAAACCACTGATATGAAACGCCTTTTCCTCATTCTGATTACGGCCGTCCTGACATTCCAGGCGGCCGCGGCCGCTCCTGCCAGGAGCCGCATCGTCACGGACAGCCTCAGCAGCGCCGTTCTCGGCGCACAGGTCAAGTACAACGTCTATCTCCCTGCCGGCTACGACTCGAAAAAACTTTATCCGGCCGTGTACCTTCTCCACGGACTCTACGGCAACTACTCGGACTGGGACACCAGAGGCGGGGTCAAGGCCGTGGCCGACGAACTGATCGCATCCGGCGAAGCCTGCGAGATGGTCATCATCATGCCCAACGCCGGCGGACATGACATCCACCACGTCTGGAACGGCTATTTCAACATGCCGGGATGGAACTACGAGGATTTCTTCTTCAGCGAGCTCATCCCCCAGGCCGAGAAAAAATACAACTGCGGCGGGTCCAAGGGCCGGCGCGCTGTCATGGGCCTTTCCATGGGCGGCGGCGGAAGCACTGTCTATTGCCAGCGCCATCCGGACGCCTTCTCAAGCTGCTATGCGATGAGCGCATGGCTCGACGAGAAGGGTCACGTGGGCCGGAATCACAAGGAGGAAGACTGCTTCTTCCACACCTGCAAGGCAGTGCGTGAGCACTCGGCCCTGGATTTTATGGACAACGCCGACAAGGCCACGGTAAAGCAGCTTAAGACCGTCCGCTGGTTCATCGACTGCGGCGACGACGACAGCCTGCTGGACCTTTCCGTGCAGCTGCACCGCAAGATGAAATCCGCGGGAATCAAGAGCGAACTCCGCGTGCGCAACGGCGTCCATAACTGGGAGTACTGGCACACGGCCCTTCGCCTTTCCTTGCCCTTCGCCTCGCGCAACTTCCGCGACTAGAAGAGTTTACTCCCGTTTTTGGCCCCTAGCCGAGCCAGGACCTGAGCCAGGCGGCATCGACAAGTTCGAGGCCGGAGGGCCGAAGGGCCTCGTGGCGGGAGAGGATGCGGCAGGCGTCTTCATAGACGTTGAATCCGACCGAAAGCATTTGCATCTCCCCTTTTTCGGGATAGGTGAAAATCAGTTCGTTGTCCGCCACTTCCGTTTTCAGGAAGCGAAGGGCGGCTTCTTTTCCCATCTCCTGCAGGGTCACGAACTTGCACAGTTCGACCGCGACGTCGTCCAGCCCTGCGTCGGAAATCTTGATCTTTTCTATCAGCTCCCCGACACTGCGCACCCTGCGGGCAGTATAGCCTTCCGGCACTGACTCAGCCTTCAGGGCGGCGTCCGAAAGGACCAGGAGCAGTTTCTGCGCAGGGTCGTGGTACATGAACGGATACTTCACAAGGTTCACCGTCCCGCATGAAGGGCAGGTCCAGGTGAACAGTTCCCCGGAAAGGACCTTTTCCTTCAGGGAGGGGTCGGCGCTTATATCGATGGATGAATATGCCGGCATCTCGTGCGGAGCGCCGCATTTCTTGCAGGAAGTGTTCACCGTCGCGTTCATAGCAGGTTGGTTATGAAGATCAGTACTATGGCCACCGGAGCGACCCAGCGGATAAGGAACATCACGGGCTTGAAGAGCAACCGGCTGAGGGGGAGCGCTCCCCCGTTCGTGAATTCACTGCGGACCGTCTCCCTGTCCATTTTCCAGCCGACGAAGAGCACGAAGAGCAGGGCCCCGAAGGTCATGAGGAAGTTGGACGTCAGGGCGTCGCAGAAGTTGAATATGGTCTTTCCCGCGATATGGAAGTCCCCGAGCGGACCGAAGGACAGGGAGCAGAGCACCCCGAGCGCCCATGTCCCGGTGAAAATCACGGCGACAGCCTTGCGGCGGGACATCCCCTTCTCCTCTACAAGATAGGCCGCCCCGACTTCGAACATGGAAATGGACGAAGTGAGGGCCGCGATGACTATGGTGAGGAAAAAGAGTATGGATACGGCCCGGCTGGCTGCCGGTGCGGCTGCGCCCATCTTTCCGAAGATGTATGGCAATGTCTCGAAAATCAGCCCCGGTCCGGCCCCGGGTTCTATTCCGGCGGAGAAAACCGCGGGCATCACCGCGAAGCCGGCTATAAGCGCGAAAAGCAGGTCGAATCCGGCCGTTCCCACCCCGGTGCGGAGTATGCTTTCCTCCTTTTTCATGTAGGAAGAATAGGTCAGTATGGTCCCGACGCCGAGCGAAAGGGAGAAGAAGCCCTGGCCCATAGCGTAGGCGAAGGATTTCGGGGTGAGCAGGCTGAAATCGGGCTTGACAAGGTATTTCACCCCGGCGGAGGCTCCCGGAAGGGAGATGGAATAGACGGCGATGATGACTATAAGCACGAACAGCAGCGGCATCGACATCTTGTTGAAACGCTCGATCCCGGACTTCACCCCGCCAAGCACGATGGCGGCCGTCAGCGCAAGGAACAGCGTATGACAGACAAGCGGCCCTCCGACGGAAGAGATGAAGCCGCCGAAGCGTCCGTCCGCACCCGCGCCCGAAAAGCCCATGACCACGGATTCATACAGGAATCCTATGGACCAGCCCCCGACGACGCTGTAGTAGGACAGGATTATCAGTGGAGTGATTATGGTCAGCGTGCCTATCCATTTCCATCCGGAACCGGGCGCGAGTTTTCCAAAGGCCCCGAAGGTCGAAGAATGCGTGCTGCGCCCGATTATGGCTTCAGAAAGGAAGATGGGAAGCGAGAGGAAGACCATGCAAAGGAGATAGACGAGGATGAAGGCCGCGCCTCCGTTCTGGCCGACCACGTAAGGGAAGCGCCAGATATTGCCGAGGCCTATCGCAGACCCCGCCATGGCCATCACGGCCGCCATTCCGCTGCCGAAGTGCTCCCTCTGCGCCGCCATGCTACAGGATAAAATTGGTGATGAAGATGAGCAGGATGAACAGCGGGGCCACCCACTTGATGAGGAAATAGATCAGCGGGAAGATGCGCAGGTTCGCGGTCCCGTGGTTGGTGATCTCGTCCCGGACCTCGTCCCGGCTGAGGACATGGCCGACGAAGACAGTCGTAAGGAAGGCCAGGATCAGCAGGAGTATGTTGGACGCCGTCCAGTCGCAGAGATCGAAGATGCCCATTCCGGCGACCTTGAACGAGGACAGGGGCCCGAAGGAAAGGGAGCAGAGCACCCCGACGGCCCCGCAGAGCACGAAGAGCAGCAGGCAGCCCTTCCAGCGGGCAAGACCTTTCTTTTCCTGGAGCCAGGACACCCCGACTTCGAGAAGGGAGATGCAGGAGGTCATCGCAGCCATAACCACGGCAAGGAAGAACACCACCGCAAATACGGCGCTGATCACGGGAGACGCCGCGCCCATCGAGGAGAAGATGTAGGGAACGCTCTGGAAAATAAGCCCCGGACCGGCTCCAGGCTCGATTCCGGCGGCAAAGACGGCAGGCATTATGGCCATCCCGGCAAGCAGCGCGAAAAGGAGGTCCGAGATTGAAGTCCCGGCGCTCGAAACGACTATGTTTTCCTTCCCGCTGACATAGGATCCGTAGGTCACGATGGCTCCCATCCCGAGGGACAGGGAGAAGAAACTCTGCCCGAGGGCAAAGGCAAGGGAGCGGGGCGTGAGCTGGCTGAAATCGGGAGTCAGGAGGTATTTCACCCCGACTGAAGCGCCCGGAAGCGTCACGGAATATATGCACATCGCGACTATCAGGACGAACAGTACCGGGATGCATAGCTTGCTGAATTTCTCGATTCCGGCCTTGACCCCGAGGGCCACGACGGCGGCGCAGGCCGCAAGGAAAAGAAGGTGCGCCAGCAGGGGCCCCCATACGGACGAGATGAAGGCGTCGAAGATGCCCGGAATGTTCTCCGGATCCGTGCTCACAAAGGCGCCGGTGATGGATTTTCCGAGATATTCGAGGGACCATCCCCCGATCACGCTGTAATAGGAGGAGATGAGAAGGGGTATGAAGATGGCCAGGGCCCCCGCGAAGTTCCATCGGCGGGTCCCGGGGCGGAGCTTGCTCATGGCCCCGTCCGCGCCGGTGCGGCTCCTCCGACCAAGCGCGACTTCGGCAATGAATATGGGAAGGGACACCACCAGCGTGGCAAGTATGTACACAAGGATGAACGCAGCGCCGCCGTGCTCCCCGACCATGTAGGGAAAGCGCCAGATATTGCCGAGCCCTATGGCAGAACCCGCCATCGCGTAGATGACGGCCATCCTGCTGCCGAACCTTTCTCTTTTCTGTTCCATATTACACTACCAACGGAAGATACGAAGCCTCTTCCCAGGGCTGCGGAGCGCGGCTATCTTTTCCTGTAGACCGCAAATTCGAAACGATAACCCGTCTCCGGATCCGTGTGCGTCTCGCTCCGGCTGACCTCCTCCCAGACTTCCGGGTCGATCTCGGGGAAGAAGACATCAGCCCCGTCCACAATAGTGTGGACATGGGTTATGTACAGTTCGTCCATCATGGGCAGGGCCGCGCGGTAGACGGAAGCTCCGCCCATGACAAAGCACTTGTCCTTGCCTTCCTTCTCCGCTTCGGCGAAGGCTTCGTCGAAGGAATAGACGCAGCAGACCTCCGGAATGGGCTCTCCGCCGAGGTTGAGCACTATGTTCTTGCGCCCTTTCAGGGGCCTGAAAGGAAGCGAGAAATAGGTCGTGCGGCCCATTATGACGGGGTATCCGCGTGTGGTTTCCTTGAAGTATTTCAGGTCTTCGGAGATGTGCCAGGGAAGGTCTCCCTTGACTCCGATGCCGTAGTCGTCGGCCACGGCCACTATGATGCATTTCTTCATACTGCTACAGGAGCTTTGATCGCGGGCCAGGGGTCGTAGCCCGTGAGGGTGAAGTCTTCGTACTTGAAGTCGAATACGCTCTTGACGTCCGGATTGATTTCCATCTTCGGAAGGGCACGGGGAGTGCGGGAAAGCTGCTCCCGGACCTGTTCGAAATGGTTCAGGTAGATGTGCGTGTCGCCCGTCGTGTGGATGAATTCGCCGGGCTGAAGGCCGGAGGTCTGCGCTATCATCATCGTGAGGAGGGCATACGAAGCGATGTTGAATGGGACGCCCAGGAAGGTGTCGGCGCTGCGCTGGTAGAGCTGGCAGCTGAGCTTCCCGTCGGCCACGTAGAACTGGAAGAGGCAGTGGCAGGGAGGAAGGGCCATCTGCTCTATCTCGCCGGGGTTCCATGCGCAGACGAGCATGCGCCTGGAATCCGGATTGTGCCGTATCTGGTCTATCACCTGCGCAAGCTGGTCCACGGAGCCTCCCCCGGGCTTGGGGAAGGAGCGCCACTGGTGGCCGTAGACGGGCCCGAGGTCGCCGTTTTCGTCGGCCCACTCGTCCCAGATAGTGACCTTGTGGTCCTGCAGGTACTTGACGTTCGTGTCGCCGCTGATGAACCACAGGAGCTCGTAGATGATGGACTTGAGATGGACTTTCTTCGTGGTCAGCAGGGGAAAGCCTTCCGAGAGGTCGAAACGCATCTGGTGGCCGAAGATGCTCTTCGTCCCGACTCCGGTGCGGTCCGTCTTGACCACACCCTTGTCCATTATTTCCTGCAGCAGGTCGAGGTATTGCTTCATATTGTTCCGAATGCGAAGATTATGGCCTCGTGGAAGGTTTTGCCGGGCCTGAGCACGGTCGAAGGATAGGACGGCTTGTTCGGGGAGTCGGGGAAGTGCTGGCACTCCAGCGCGACGGCGCCGTAGTCATGCCAGATGCGTCCCTTCTTGCCCACGGGGCAGCCTTCGAGCCAGTTGCCGGTATAGACCTGCAGGCCGGGCTGGGTCGTGAACACCTTGACATTGCGGCCGCTGCGCATGGAGCAGAGTTCCGCGGCTTCCTGCAGCTGGCCGGGACACCATCCGTCGAGGACGTAGCAGGCGTCATAGCCCTTGCCGTACTCGAGGGCGGGGAAGGGCTTGCGGATGTCCCTGCCGAGGGTCTTGGGCTTGCGGAAGTCCATCGGGGTGCCGTGGACGGGCTCGGGCTCGCCGACCGGGATGAGGGTAGGATCCGTGGGAAGGTATTCGGATGCGTTCAGCCTCAGCCAGTGACGCAGGACGCTGCCCTTGCCTTCGAGGTTGAAATAGACGTGGTTCGTCAGGTTCACCACGGTCTCCGCGGCAGTGCGGGCGCGGAAGGTCAGGCGGAGTTCGTTGTTCTCGGTCCATTCGTAACGGGCCACGACGACCATTTCGCCGGGATAGCCCATCTCGCCGTCAGCCGCGACGTACTTGAATTCGACGCCGTCCTTGTGCTTGCGGGAGTCCCAGACCTGGTTCTGGAAGCCCTCGGGGCCGCCGTGCAGGTGGTTCGGGCCGTTGTTTATCGGGAGATTGTAGACCTTCCCTCCTATCTCAAGATGGCCCTTCGCGATGCGGTTGGCATAGCGGCCGGGGCATTTCCCGGAGCAGGGTCCGTCGCCTATGTAGTCCGACGCCTTGCGGTAGCCGAGGACGACGTCGCCGAGACGGCCCTTACGGTCGGGCACGTTGATCGAGACTATTCCCGCCCCTATGTTGCACAGTTCCACATAAGCGCCGCTGGCGTTGGTGATCTTGTACTTGTACACGGCCTTCCCGGAAGGAAGCCTCTGCCACAGTTTGCGTTGGATTTTCATATTATCTTTCTTTTGCGATGTTGTCCATGAAACGAAGGACGTTCTCCGTCGGGGCGTCCTTCATGATCACCCTCTTTTCCGCATCCAGCAGATACAGGGAAGGGATGGCCCTGACGTTGAAAAGGAGGTCCTGGCGTATGATGTAGTCGGGATCGTAGCCGCTGTACCAGCTTTCGGGATAGGTCGGGGCATAGGCTTTCCACGCGTCGAGGTCCTCGTCGATGTAGACGTTGACGACGGCAAGGGTCCCGTCCGAGAGCATTCCCGGGATGACGGGATCGCCCATGACTTCCTCAATGATGCCCTTGCAGGCGTGGCAGCCGGGATTCGAGAAGAAGAGCATGGTGTACCGGGCCCTGACCCCGTACAGATGCATCGTGCGGCCCTTCAGGGTCCTGAACTTGAAGTCGGGGACCTGCTGGCCGTACTGGTTCAGGGAGCACATCTGCGCATCGTGCCGGTAGGCCGGCTTCATGTTCGCGGCCGTAAATTCAGATTCGGCGAGGCGGCTGACAAAGGGCAGGTAAAGGTCTTCGTTGCGCATCGGCGAATTCGGGTCGTAGAGATAGTGGGTCACTATCTTCTCCATGGCCGGGAGAAGATGGGACGACGTGTCGGCCGCATGCTTCTTTTCGATGGCGTTGAAGAATCCCCGGACGCTGCCCCTGGCCTTCTGCAGGGGGACCTGGGTCAGAAAGAGGGTGTAGTTGGCCATCCTCTGCTCCACTTCAGCCTTGGGGACACCCAGTATCATCGCCGTGTCGGTCTGCCCGTCCCCGAGCAGCAGCCCGTCCCAGTAATGGGCCAGGGCATAATCGGCCTTTTCCTCGTCGCTGCTGTAGACGCTCGGTATCTTCACCTCCTGGATATGCCTGGGCTCAGCCGCCTTCCGCCCTTTCGGGGCGCAGGAGACAAGCGCAAGCACGCACAGGAAGAGAAGGCCGGGCTTATTCATTCCTTTCGGTGATAAGGGTCTGGGAAACGTTGATGATGAAGTCTCCCATCTTCTCGAGCTCGCTGATGATGTCCATGTAGAAGACGCCTGTCTCGTACTGGTACTCGGGCTTTTCGAGGTTGTTCAGATGCTCTTCGCGCAGGGTGTCGCGCAGGTCGTTGATGGCGACTTCCGCCTGCGTGGCGTTGCTGATGTCGCTGATTTCGTGGACCGGAATGGAGAGATTGGCGATCATGACCTCGTATGCGGCATCGACCAGGTCTATCATCCTGTCCATCTTGGAGTGCATCTCCGCGGTGAAGACCTTACGGCGGGACCAGCTGCGCTTCAGCATGCGGCCTATGGCTTCGCCGGAGTCCCCGAGGCTTTCCATCTCTCCGACGATGCGGTAGGAGCCCTTGATCCTGGCGAGGGCCTCGGAGCCGACCTTGCCCTTGGATACTTCTCCGAGATAGGAGGCGATTTCGTATTCGATGCGGTCTGTGATCTGCTCGTACTTGACCAGTTTCTCGTTGACCTTGTCGAACTCTTCTTCCGTCTTCGCGCCGATGGCTTCACGCACATAGCCGAGCCCCTTGCGGCAGATCTGGCCGAAATGGATTATTTCCTGCTGGGATTCCTTCAGGGAAAGTTCCGCGGTGCTCAGAGGTCCGGCGTTGATGTACTGCAGGCGGAATATCTCTTCTTCGCCCTTCGGGGACGGGACCATCCATGTCACGATCTTCTCTATCACAGGCACGAACCAGATCAGGATCATCGTGTTGATCACGTTGAAGAGGGAGTGCAGGGTAGCGACGCTATAGGGCAGGGACGCCACGAGGGCGGCCTTGACTTCCGGGGAGGCGGCGCCGAAATCCGTCGTGGCCGGGTTGGGGAAACCGAACAGTTCGACCACGCTGCCGATAAGGCGCAGGAACGGATGGAACAGGCAGCTCACCCAGATCACGCCGAAGACGTTGAAGAGCATGTGGGCCCGCGCCGTCCTCTTTGCGGAGACGTTGGCCACGGATGCGGCGATGTTGGAAGTGATGGTGGTTCCTATGTTCTCACCGAGGACCATCGCGGCGGCCATCTCGAAGGGGATGTATCCGTTCGCAACCAGAACCATGGTTATGGCCATCGTGGCGGCGGAGGACTGGAGCATCAGCGTCATTATCGCGCCGGCCACCATGAAGATAAGTATGGAGACGGCTCCCATTCCGGTAAGGCCGGAGAGGAAGACGCGCACGGGCTCGTTGTCCAGCAGGACGGTCGAAGTCTCACGCAGGGAGGTAAGGCCCAGGAACAGCAGGGCGAAACCCATGAGGAAGTCCCCGGCATGGCGGAAACTGCGTTTCTTCGAGGAGATGCACAGGAAGGCGAAGAACATCAGCGGGACCGCAATCGTCCCCAGGCTGAAGCTGCCTCCACCGAAGGAGAGTGCAAAGATCCAGGCGGTGACGGTGGTGCCGATGTTCGCACCCATGATGACTCCGATGGCGTTCGCGAGCGACAGGAGTCCGGCATTCACGAAGCTGACAAGCATGAGCGTCGTGGCCGTCGAAGACTGCACGAGGGCAGTCACGACTATACCCGTCAAAACACGTTTGAAGGCATTGGATGTCATCGCGGCCATGAAGGAGCGCAACTTCGCTCCGGCCATTTTCTGGAGTCCGCCGCTCATCAGGGACATTCCGTAGAGGAACATACCTATCGAACCCAGAAGCGTAAGGATTTGGAGTAGCAGGTTCATTGAATCGTAAAAATCACTCAAAGTTACGGAAAAAATATTAGATTTGTGCTATGCATAAGGCCCCGATACCGGCGTTACTGCTCATGTTGCTGACCGCGGCTCCCTCCGCGGCCCAGTTCGTTTCTTCCGGAACGGACGGGGCGGGTCTCCGCTGGCGCAGCATCGAAAGCGCAACCTGGAAAGTCGTCTACCCGGAAGGGGCCGATTCCCTCGCGAAGGAGTATGCCCGCGCCCTCGAGGGCTGGAAGCGGGCTGTCGGAGGCAGCATCGGAGTGGATCCGAACGGGAATTACCGCCGGAAGATGCCTGTCGTCCTGCACACCGGAAGCGTCGTTTCCAACGGGATGGTCACATGGCTCCCGCGCAGGATGGAGCTCTTCACGACCCCGGAAAGCGTGGCTCCGGATCCGTATCCCTGGACCGAACAGCTGGCAATCCATGAGTCCCGCCACGTGGCCCAGATGCAGTTCGCCGCCGGCCAGGAATGGACTGCGTTCAAATATCTCTCCGGCGAGCTTTGGACCGGAGTGTTTTCCGCCCTTTACGGCGGACCCGCCTTCCTCGAAGGAGATGCCGTCGTCGCCGAGACGGCGCTCAGTTCGTCAGGACGGGCGAGGACTGCTGATTTCCTCGAGTTCATGAGGGCCAGCGACCTCGAAGGGAAGCCTCGTGGCTGGTGGCAGTGGTGCTACGGGTCCCTTTCGAAATACACCCCGGATTACTACAAGGCAGGATACGCCCTTGTCGCCGGCATGCGTGTCGCATACGGGGATTCGCTTTTCACGCAGAGGTTCTACGACAGGATACAGAAGAAATGGCTGCCTTACAACAACCTCAAGAACACGGCGGGGGCCGTGACCGGCCATGCCCTCGGAAAGACCTGGAAAACGATTGACGGGAACCTCACGGGAATGTGGAAAGAGGAGGCGGATTCAAGGGCTCCGTACACATATTGTAAACTTATAGGTAAACAGCCACGGCGCTTTGTTTCATACGCCCGGCTGACCCTTTCGCCGGACGGAGTGTTCGCCGTGAGGTCCGGAATAGACGAAGCCGCGACCCTCGTGTTCCTGCCCTTCGAAGGAGAGTCCGGCTTCGGCAGGGAAGCGGAAATATGCCCCTTCTCTTCCTCGGTCGGGATGATGTGCTACAGCGTCCCGGCAGGAAGACTTTTCTGGAGCGAGACCAGGCCGGACATCCGCCGCGAGATGAAATCCTCTTCAGCCCTTTGCTTCATGGACGGGCACGGACGCAAGAAGACGCTGGTACGGGGAAGGATGCTCTTCAATCCTTCCGCCAGCCCGGATGAACCGAAGATAGCCGCGGTCGAGCAGTTTCCTGACGGACGCAGCCGGGTGGTCGTTTTCGACGCCGTCGACGGAAGCGAACTTTCTTCCTTTGCCGTGCCGGCGGGAATGCAGGTTTCCGAGACCGTCTGGGCCGGGGGACGTCTTTTCGCTTCCGTGCTAACCGATGACGGCATCGGGCTCCGCAGCCTTCCGGATTTTGAAAGCCTGGTCGAAGACAGCCCTGTCAAAATCAATTCGCTTTCCTCCGACGGCCATGACCTCTTTTTCACGAGCGACAGGGGCGGATCGAACGAGGTATATGCCATTGCCTCCGCAGGCGGCCGTCCAGTGCAGCTCACATCGAGCCGCGTCGGGGCCAAAGGCGGTATCATGACCCCGGAAGGGCTTCTGTTCACTTCAGTTTCGACCAGAGGGAAGTTGGTTTACCTGACCCCGGCAGATTCCCTGCGCCGGGAACCGGTGGACTGGAAAGTCCGCCACAAATGGGTCTGGGAGGACAGGCTCAGCGCCCAGGAGCGGGCCATCCGGAAGGAAAAGGGCATTCCCGAGCCCGACCTCAACGTCGAACTGAGCGACCCCGTGAGATACAGCAAGGGGAAGAATCTCCTCCATTTCCATTCCTGGCTGCCCGTGTATGTAAGTCCGGACGGAGTCGCCGCCGCCTCGCTGGAGACCGTAATCCAGACAGCCTGGTTCGGGGCCACAGGGTTTTTCCAGAATCTGCTCGGCACCCTGCACGGGACCGCCGGGGTGCGGCTCCCGCAGCTGAGGAAAAACGCTCCCTTCGCCGCCGGTTCGGCCCAGATTACCTATGAAGGCCTTTTCCCCGTGATAGAGGGCCGGATCGATATTGGGAGCACTTATGCCTCCAACGGATGGAAAGTCTTCCAGAACCGTTCCGCCGTCCTCGACGGCTACTCGGACGTTCCCGCCTTCTCATCCAACCTCAGGGCCTATGTACCCCTTAATCTCAGTTCTGGAGGATGGAAAAGGGGCGCCGTGGTTTCGGCTTCCTGGAACATTTCCAACGACCTTGGCGGAGTTACATGGGTAGGTGCTCCCGTCGAGGACGGGGAAGAAACCCCGACGGGATCCATCTCTTCCCTTGTGGACGGGAGACGGAGACTTTTCAACAGGGCTACCCTTTCCGCAAGGTTCTACACCATGCGGCCGGTGGCCTCTTCCTGCGTCTATCCCAGGGTTGGAATAGGAGTCGAAGCCGGCTACATGATGTTCCCCGGGATGGCGGAAGTGTCAGCTCCGATAACATTTTTCCATTCATACGGCTACCTTCCCGGACTGTGGAAGAACCAGGGCCTGCGGCTTTCCTGGACGACAGAAGCGCAGGGCCAGGGCGGCATGGTACGGAGCATGGCCGGCAACTACATCCCGCGCGGATTCGGCAGCCTGGACGGACTAGCGGCATTCCTGGCCGATCATTTTTACAGAAGCACCTGGTCGGCGGATTACGTGATACCCTTCTGGTCGATTGAAAGCGACCGTCTGTGCCCCATCGCCTATATACGCAACATGGAAGCTACCCTGCACGGGGATTATTCTTCCTTCCAGGGAATCCTCGGTTCCGGCAACGTCAGCATCGGCGGCCTTGCCAGCGCCGGCATAGACCTGTGCCTTGTCCTCGGGAATCTGGCCTGGGTTCCCTATGACACACGTATAGGGATCAGCTGGAACCACTGCTGGGGCATTCCCCAGATCCATGATACCTTCAACCTCGTTCTTAATGTAGGATTATGAGAAAATTCGCCATTTGCCTGGCCCTCCTGGGCTTCATTTCCCTTGTACCTTCCGAAGCTGCCCCGAAGAAGAAGGCCGAAATACTTCCCGTCGTGATGGGTTCCGTCAAGTCCACGGAAGGACAGCCCCTCGATGCCGTCATCAAAGTCAAGAAGGGGCGGCAGAAAGCCCGCACGGACGAGAGGGGGAATTTCGTTCTTAGAAGCATACCTGCCGACGCGCATCTGGTCATCGCCTTCCACGGCGTCAAGACTGAAATCGCCGTGGACGGACGCGAGAAAATACGTCTCACGCTCGTGGATCCGATAGCGCAGATGAAGGGCGGCAACGGCGCCAGGTCCGTCGATACCGTGATGGGGAGGATCAGCAAGGACAATTATTCCGGATCCATGTCGGAGCTGACGGCCGATGAGATTGAGAAAGGCGGATTCAACAGCCTCATCGACGCCGTGCGCACCAAGATCGGTGGCGTCACAGTCACTGACGACGGGCAGGTCACGATGCGCGGGATCAATACCATCAACGGCTCCATCTATGCCCTCGTCATCATCGACGGGGTCGAGGCGGACAGCATCCTCGACGTGGACGTACGCGACGTAGCCTCGCTGTCGATCCTTCGCGAAGGCGACATGTACGGCCTCAAAGGCTCCAACGGCGTCGTCCTCATCACTACGAAGCGGTAGGGGCGGGCAGATTTTGCCTCGCCTCGCGCCCTCACCCCAATTCTAATGGCCTCCGAGGCCTCCCGGCCGCCGAGGTGTTTTGCGGGTTGAATATTCATCCGGAATCCGGGCCATTTTTCCGGACGGGAGGGGTTGGATGGGCGGTTCATCCGGATTTCAGGGCGTTTTTCCGGACGGGAGGGGTTTTCAGGCGGGTCGGCCGGGAGGAAAAATTTGACCGATTGAGGAAATATTACCAAATTGCGTCCGAAAGTGCACGTTGATGGACAGGGAAGCCACATCGAGAATAGGACATCTGCCGGCCGTGGAGATCGCCGGCGAGGTCAACAGGACGCTGGAGAGGACGTCGCGGCTGATAGTGACCGCTCCTCCCGGCGCGGGCAAGTCGACCGTGCTGCCCCTGACCATGCTGGATTCCGCAGCCGGAAAAGGCAAGATCCTGATGCTGGAGCCGCGGCGCATAGCCGCCCGCCAGATATCCGCCCGCATGGCCTGGACCCTCGGGGAAAGCGTCGGCAGGACCGTCGGATACCGCATTCGTTTCGAGAACAAGGTTTCGGCCAGCACGAGGATAGAAGTAGTCACCGAGGGCA
Source organism: Bacteroidales bacterium (assembly GCA_016281435.1). The sequence goes on along the minus strand of JAEEIQ010000083.1, from coordinate 7,365 downwards.
TACTCGAGCGGAGGCTGCTGGAGGATCCTGTCCTCGACGGGGTCTCGGCCGTAATCTTCGACGAATTCCACGAAAGGAGCCTTGTCTGCGACGAGACCCTCGCCCTGACGCGCCAGGTGCAGGCCGTCCTACGGGAAGACCTGCGCATAATAATAATGTCCGCCACGCTGGAAACGGACGAACTTTCCAAAGCCCTCGACGCCCCTGTCCTGGAAAGCAGGGGACGCCTGTTCCCCGTGGAGATACGCCGCACAAGGGAAGAAGCCACGGCGGAAGGAGTCCCGCTGCAGGTCGCCAGGGCCATCCTGGATGCCCACGGGAAAGAAGACGGGGACATCCTGGCCTTCCTCCCTGGAGAAGGGGAAATACGGCGTTGCGCCGAGGCCCTCGGGGACTCGCTCGGAAACACAAGCATCTATCCGCTTTACGGAATGCTCCCGATGGAAAAGCAGCGGGAAGCCATCGCTCCCAGTCCGCCGGGAATCAGGAAAGTGGTCCTGGCCACATCGATAGCCGAGACCTCGCTCACCATAGAGGGTGTCCGCATCGTGATAGATCCGGGATTCTGCCGGAAGATGGTCTATGATGCGAGAAGCGGCCTCAGCCGCCTTGAAACGGTTCGCATCAGCCTCGACATGGCAGCCCAGCGCGCCGGACGTGCGGGAAGGGTCGCCCCCGGAGTGTGCTACCGCCTCTACGGAGCCGCCGCGGAGAGGAGCATGGCTCCGTCGAGAACCCCGGAAATCCTGGACGCCGACCTTACCGGAACCGTCCTTGCCGCAGCGGCCTGGGGAGAGGGGGACATCGCGGCCCTGCCCTGGCTGACGCCGCCCCCAGCAGGACGGATATCCCAGGCCAGGACCCTGCTGGAGGGCCTCGGAGCCATAGACGGGAACGGGAACATCACCGCCGAAGGACGCAGGATGGCTTCCCTTCCGTGCCATCCCCGAATCGCAAGGATGCTTCTCGCCGCAGACAGCCCCGAGAAGAAAGGTCTTGCCGCGGACATCGCCGCGCTGCTGGAAGAAAGGGACCCTCTCGGGCAGGCGCAGGAATCAGGCCTGGGCATAAGGCTGGATGCTCTCCGGCAGGCACGCGCAAACGGCGCCCAGGGCCGCTGGAACCGCATCCTGCAATCCGCAGCCCAATATGCATCCATGGTCAGCGCGCAACCGGACTGCGGCACTGCCGACCCTTATGAAGCCGGAGCCTTGCTGGCGGCAGCCTACCCGGAGCGCATAGGGAAGGCGTGGGAAAAGGAAGCGGGCAAGTTCCTGCTCTCGGGCGGGGACATTGCAGCTCCGGATCCGGCGGATCCCCTGTGCGCATGCGAATGGATAGCCGTCGCCGGATTGAACGCCCGCCCCGGGGGCGTCGGACGCATCTTCCTCGCCGCCCCTGTCTCTCCGGAAGACCTTTCGCGGCTCGCGACCGTGCGGGACAACATCTTCTGGGACAGCAGGGAAGGAGCGGCCGTGGCCAGGAGGGAGACCCGCATCGGAGGGCTTCTCCTGGACAGCCGCCCCCTTTCGGAGGGCGTCAGGGAAGAGCAGGTCCGGGTCATCTGCGAAGCGGCGGCCAAGGACGGCCTCTCCATGTTCGACTTCACGGAGGACGTGCAGAACCTGCAGAGAAGGATAGCCGCCGTCTCCGGCTGGCACCCCGAACTCGGGCTGCCGGACGTGGGCACAGAGAGCCTGCTGGCGACGGCCTCCGAATGGCTTCCCGCCTTCATAGGAAAGGCTTCGAACAGGGCCCAGCTGAAAAAGATAGACATCTGCGCAGTGATATGGAGCCGCCTTGGCCATGAATTGCAGCAGAAGGTCGGGCGCATCGCTCCGGAAGCCGTGACCGTCCCGACGGGCAGCCGCATCCGCCTGGAATACAGGACGGGAGCGGAGGCACCGGTCCTGAAAGTCCGCCTGCAGGAATGCTTCGGCCTCGCGGACACCCCGACCGTCGATGAAGGGAGGAGACCGGTGCTCATGGAACTGCTGTCCCCGGGATTCAAGCCCGTGCAGCTGACAAGTGACCTGCGCAGTTTCTGGAGCGGCACCTACTTCGAGGTGCGGAAAGAACTGCGCCGCCGCTATCCGAAGCACTCCTGGCCGGACAATCCGCTCGAAGCGGAAGCCACCCGCCGGACCGTCAGAAAGGACGCGAAGGGCTAGACAGCAAAATGCATGACCGGCCCGTTTTGTTTTTCACTCAAAAAAAAGTATTTTTGCTACAATAATAACTGCAATCATACTATAACCAATATAATTAATTGATATGCAAGTAGTTACCCCCCCGTCCACAAAAATGACGGGATTGCGTATTCCTTTCCGGACCTTTTGGTGATCGGATTGGAACTTCGGCACATCGTCGCGGCGAGCGACTGGAACAACGGCGAGATTCCGGATGATCCGTCCAACTGGAATTCTCCTTATGATGACACTGTTCTTTAACCCCAAATGAGAATAAAGATGAAAAAGACATTATCTCTCGGCGGGGTTATCCTTCTCGCCTTTCTGGCTTTCTCCTGTCAGATTGAAAAAATCGAAAGCCCTGATGCAAAGCAGGCGTCCACGACTTACAAATTCACGGTCCAGGACAGAGTATGGACTTCGGACCAAACACGTACGGCCTACACTGAAGGAGTCGGAATCGGACTTACAGGAACGGAAAACATTTCCTTGTTCTACGTTGACGGAAGCGGGGATGTCGTAGGTTCTGCGATGAGTTCCACTAACTCTCCCGGCTGGAAAGCCACTCCGACAGGAGCCCCCGGCGAATATTCCTTCACGGGGCCTACACTGGACGGCACATACAAGTGCTACGCCATCATGCCGTACAGCAAGAAGAACACGACCCTTCTTGCGAAGACTTCCGGCAACAAGACTGTTTCCATAGGTCTCAGCCATGTGCAGTATCCTTCCGCCAATTCCTTCGATCCCAGGTTCGATTTCATGGTCGGTCATCCTTTCGACCTAGGCACTGGAGCTACCGGCGCGACGGTAACTTCGTTCAAGAGGCTATTCTCTCCTCTGAAGATCCTCCTCAGCGGGCTAGATTCATCCGAAAAGGTCTATGCTGTCTCCATAAAACTTGCACAGGCAGGCAATGTTAACAACAACCAGTGCCTCACAGGTCTATTCAACCTCTCACTCTCTGAAAATTACGACGAAGTGACCCTCACTGCAGCCAACAACGTCTCCGCTGGAAACGGAGTGACCGCCCTTTATCCTGACGGACTCTCAAAGGGAACGGAAGGCTGGCCAGTATGGTTCCTGGTCAATCCCATCACTATCAACCAGTATTCTTCTGGTACGACGAGGAATATCCTTTCACTGACTGTATGCACAGCCAACAAGACATATACCCGCGAGATCACCCTTCCCAAGCAGAATGTCGATCTTGCCGCGGACAAATTCAATGAGATCAAGATTGATGTCAAGGGAAGCAAATATGTCGAGAAGGATTCTTTCACACAGTTCTTCATACCGACTGACGATTACACTTCCGGCAGCAACAATCTCGTAGGCAGCGACGGAGTGACCAGAAACTGGATGATGAGCGGGACAAAGACCTGCTGGGATACTTCACTTAATACCCGAGATAACGGAAGTGGTCTTCCCAACGGTTTGTATCTCTATACGAACAGACTTCTATATTTCCCTTCGGTGGAAGGAAAAGCCCTGACAAAGGCTATCATCTTCCCTCATCCGAACACTCAATCCTACAGTGCTGTTACAGGTGATGTCCTGACTCTTAATGACGGTACGAACGATTTGATGTCGTTCTATTATAATGCTACCTCAAAATCCTCGACTCTTCCCGGCTTGTACGTAATGGGAGGACAGGTTGCCTTCGATTATCCAGATCTCACCGGTATGCGGATAAAGGGTTCGACCTATATCAATGTCATTTCTGCCATTACGGTGATTACTGAGAATGCGGACCCCGCGGCTGACCTTAAGATAACTGTGCCCATATCGACAGGGAACTACCTACAATGGCCATTCTCTTCCCCCGCCGAGTCCACTCTTGCTACTTCCTGGGGATCTGCCGGACTTAAGGACACGGAAACTGAATTCATTGCGAAAAGTGCTTTCGGAGGCTATACATTCAAGGTTTACGGCAAAGATGGCATAGTCAGAAATTCCAAGGCCGGACTTGTCATCGGGCAGACCGCCGGAGATTATCTCGAATTTCCTGCCATCGAAGGTTACAAACTTTCTTGGGTCAAGGTGTGCATGGGTTATGCAAACAGCAACGGCATCCCCAAGATTACCGAGACCGACGGTACCACGATGGTGACAGGCGGCGACGCATATGAATCCACATTTGCCGGCGAATACCACCTCTGGACTCTGTCGGGGACGGCCGCCAACACCGCCTACCGTATCACCACGACACAAGACGTAAAGCTGCAAATAAGGAACTTCACCCTCGGTTACACAGCCGTTCCGTAGAGAGTTCCTGAAATTAAAAGTATAAGCAGGCGGCTAAAAAGTCGTAAGACTGATGGCCAGCCTGCTTTGTTTTTGTTTTAAAAACGGTATATTTGCAAAAGTAACATTAGAATGTCACTTTATGGAGTTGTATCACGGATCAACCCGTATCGTCAAAGAGCCTGTTTTCGGGAAGGGTAATCCCCTCAACGACTACGGGACAGGTTTTTATTGTACCGGGAGCCAGGCTCTAGCGAACGAGTGGGCCTGCTCGGAGGCCGGTGACGGATTCATCAACATCTACCGGCTGGACCTTTCGCATCTTTCAGTGATGGACCTCAGCGGCGGCGGATACAACATGCTCAACTGGCTGGCAATCCTCCTGGATAACCGCCGTCCTGACCTCAGGGTCCCCGTAGCCCTGCAGGCAAAGGAATACCTTCTCGACAATTTTCTTCCGTCATACAAAGACTTCGACATAATAAAGGGTTGGCGGGCCGATGATTCATACTTTTCCTTCACCCGCGCCTTCCTTGAGAACAGCATCACTTTCGACCAGCTTTCCAGGGCAATGCATCTGGGAAAACTCGGCGAACAGGTCGTCCTGAAAGGAAAGGCGGCGTTTGACCTTATCGAGTTCGGCGGCGCATTTCCGGTAGAAAGGAGTGTTTATTTCCCCCGCAAGATAGCGCGTGACAGGAAAGCAAGGGAAGACTTCCGGGAAATCCTGAATGAACCATCCCGGGCGAACGAAATATACATGATTGACATACTTCGTCAGAATTGGAGGAACGATGATGAACGCCTACGATAAGACATATCTTGAATCTGCCATGGCGGCTCTCGGCAGTATGCTTGATTATGCCGTCAACGCCTGCGGCGAAGACTTGCGGGAGTTCTACCATCGCTTCCTGTCCAGCGGAATAGCCCATCAGATATCCATAGGGAATCCCCGGTATCTCTGCGGAAAGTCAGGCATCGAACTGGCGTGTGATGTTGCGATCCGCACAGGCGAGCCATTGAGAGAAGAGGAAGATACCATCGACATTGGCAGCCCGGAATATTGGACCGGATGGACCATGGCCTACCTGCAATGGTCACTTGCCACCGGTTATGACGTCCTTCGCGAAAGAGGCCTCGGAATCATGGATGTATATTCCCGTTACGGCACCCTCCATGAAGCGGATCTGTCCAAATCCCTCGCGATGGCCAGGACCATCCTTGCATCACGGAATCCCCTCAAGGTGGCGAGGAAGAATTCAGGCCTGACCCAGGCCAGACTCTCGGAAATGACAGGTATGAACCTGCGGACCATCCGGGGCTACGAACAGGGAACCATTCCCCTCTCCTCCGCCGGCGCCGGGAACCTTCTCGCCCTCAGCCGCGCCCTCGGCTGCCGGGTGGAAGATTTCGTCTAGTCCTTCCCCATCTTCCGGATGAAGGACTTCCAGTCGCCGCTGAAATAGGCCTTCTTCACGGCAAGGGCCATATCCGCATTGCCTTCACAGAGGTACTTGTACTCGATGTCCCGGTAGATGTAGTACTGGAGCCAGTACCCCTGGCTGTAGCGCATTGCAAGGGTCTTGTGGCTGTACATCTTCGCATACCATTCCGGGCTCAGGCCACAGAGGGCCGCGGCTTTCCGGGCCTGCCCGGCGCCTTTCCAGATACCCTTGCTGACCTTTTTGAAAAGCCGGAGGTAGTCCTTGTACTTCATCTTCGATATGTCCATGACCTTGCACTTGTCGTCGATGCCCAGGGCCTTCAGGGAAACGGTCTCCTCATATTCGAAGTCCCCGTCGAGGTCGTACTGGATCGTGTCGATGAAGCCGTTGCCGTCGCTGTCCTCGTAGCGCACAGTGGCCCATTTCTCCGGCGCCGTCTTCTGCCAGCGGCGGTCCCAGCCCTGGTAGTATTCGGTGTTCTGGTCTATGCGCCAGGCGCCCCATTCCGCGCCGTAGAGGTGGATGCGGCCGTCGAATGGAGCGACGTACAGTTTACCGTGGCCGGAATTGTCCTCATCCCATTCTCCGCGGTCACCGGCGCAGTCAGCCTGCACGTGGTTGTCGATGCCGCCGTTCTTGCCCCCAATCTTGAACGGATCCATAGGATGGTAGAGTTCGACCCTTTCCCAGCGGCCGCAGTCGTCATCCTCGTCGAAGGTGAAACGGACGCTGTCCCAGGTGCCTCCCCAGACCAGCGGCCACACCTCTTTGCGGTCGGGGTAGATCAGTTCTGTCAGCTGACGGATGCGGGGGTCGGGGAAGAACTTGTCCGCCTCGGGAAGGCCGCGCATGTTCTTCAGGGGATGGTGCTTGTCCAGGTAGTTGAACCCGACCAGGCCTTCCTGCCGGTGCTTGCCGATGAACTGCACGGTCATGTCGAAGTCGAAATCGTTGCCTTCGGCGTTGTCGTTGTCCATGTCTATGCCCATGGAGAACCAGTCCACCTCGCCGTGGTACTGGGTGTCGGCATAGCCGTTCTTCGCGGCGATGCTGTCGGGACGGGCCCAGTCGCAGATGCGTACCGCCATCTCGCTGAGGCCGTCGTGGTCGAAGTCATAGAAAATGAACGGGTTCTCCCAGTTCAGGCGGAGGTCCTGCATGCGGAAGGTGCTGCGATGGACCTTCAGGAAAAGGGAGTTGCCGCTGTAGTCCGTGTAGAAGTCGCTGATGCCGTTCTTCTCCCAGCACTCGAGCTTCATGGTGTCCCAGTTGACGTAGTTGAACACTCCGTCGCGGTCTTCGTCGAAGACCCACATGTAGTGGCCCCTCAGCATCATGGGATTCTTGGTAAAGCCTTTAGGATAGTCCAGGATCAGCTGGGCATCCGCCTTTCCGTTGCCGTTGAGGTCCACGTGCTTGACGATAAGGTCGTAGATGCCGTCCCTGTCGCGGTCCACCAGGAGGCAGTCGTTGACGAGGTCGCC
>JAEEIQ010000007.1 GCA_016281435.1 Bacteroidales bacterium | reverse complement strand
TGCCTTTGAGTGATTTATGCGGGGAATATAGTTCGCTATTCTTGGAAGTTTTGACAATCATTGTCCGTTATGAAAACCATCAATATAGCTGAATTCTTGTTGTCTCCGGACCTTGGCTCGCGTTCGCAGGCCAGGGGCTTTCGGCGGTTTGTGGATGAAAACTATTCCGGTGATGCGGTGACGGTTGATTTCAGTGGAGTGCAGTTTTCTTCGCGGGCCTTCATGGATGAGTTCTACAATCTCTTTCTGGCGCCTGCAGTGTTGTCGGAATCAAGGGTTGGGGTTGAGGTGGAGGTTGCGAATATGCCGGATGACATCGCCGCTATACTGGCATCCGTTGTCCGCACGAATACGCAACCTCGTGTTGTCTCGTCGTCAAATGTTGAAGCCCCTGTGCGTGAGTTCATGATAGAGGAGAACCCTTCGGTGGGCATCTTCTGGTACGACACCGCTTCACGTTCACTTTTCGGTGTCCGGAAGCAAGAAGTGACGCCCGCTCAGATAGAAACGGCGGCTTGCGATGGGCTGCCGTTCATCATCTATCCGGAGACGAATGAAGAGGTCTGGCAGAAGGAAAAGTTCCCGGGCGACTACGCCCGAACCCCGCGCGGTCGCGTCTCTTGGATCGTCTGCCGCTTCGTCGTCCTGGTCGGTTCCTGGGCCCGCCCCATCGAGGACGAACTCACCGCCCTTCTTCAGGCGGAGTTCTCCCTTCAGTCCCTCGAGCTTGTCTTCGACGAGCACTGGGACGTTAAACCTTGACGTCAAGCCCGGCCTGACCGGGTACCTCACTCCTTCGAGATAAGCAGTTCGCCACATTCGGGGCATAACGATGCAAAGTAGACATCATTATTCTCTTCGTCATAGAAATAAGGCGACATTGTAATCTCTACAACTTTACCGCAGGTGCAAGCAACTATTGAAGTTTCTCCTTGGCAATACTTCAGATATCGCTTCATTTTCTCTTCGGGAATGATGACTTCTTTCATGATGAATGCGTTGTGCGGTTTTGTTAATACTTGATTTTGAAGTAGTCCAGCAAGGCCTTGTACTGGTCCTGGGCGGCAAGGCAGGTGTCTGAAAAGTAGCCGTTGATGTGGCCCCATTCGCGAAGGCCTCGGTAGTAGAAGAGTTTGAGTTCTTCGGTGATGATGAAGGGGACAAAGCGGCCCGCGAGGCACTCTTTGAACATCACCAGACGGCCGACGCGGCCGTTACCGTCCTGGAAGGGATGGATGCGCTCGAACTAGCAGTGGAGGTCGATGATGTCTTCCAGTGATTTCTCCTTCTTTGCGTTATAGGCCTTGAGGAGGGCGGACATCTTTGAGTGGACTTGTTCGGGCGGGCAGGTTTCATTGCCTCCGACTTCGTTGGGCAGGCGTTTGTAGTCGCCCACGTTGAACCAGTCCTTTCGGCTGTCCGAAGTGCCGGTCTTCAGCAGCCGGTGGAGTTCTTTGATCAGGGATTCCGACAGCCGGTCTTCTGCATGGTCGATGACGAAGTCGATGCAGCGGAAATGGTTGGTGGTCTCTACGATGTCGTCCACATTGATACTGTCTTCCGTGATGCCAATCGTGTTGGTCTCGAAGATATACCGGGTCTGCTCGTGGGTGAGCCTGCTGCCCTCGATGTGGTTGGAATTGTAGGTCAGGTCGATCTGGGTGCGGTGGTAAATGCCGCCGCTGATTTTTCCCTCTTTTTCTTCTCTGAGTCGCTTGAGAAGGGGAGAGGGTTTCTTTTTACCTTTACCGCGCGTGGGCAGTTCTGCATCGGCCGGCAAGCTCCAGGTCTTGCCGGTCAGGAACGCTCCGGGAATCTTCCCGGCAGCACACCAGTTGCGCACCGTCCGCTCCGGCAGACCGTGCTTTTGGGCGAATTCACTGACTGATATATACTCCATATTCGTGGGCATGCTCGTTGGCAATTATCGGCAAGTTTTGTCTTAACGCGCCTACAAATATAGTCATTTTTGCCGATAACGGCAAGCTTTCGGACGTAACTCATAGAATCCCCATCTGGCCTCGCCAATGACCCGCTGGAAATCGTCCACGCGGTTCTGTAGTTCGTGGAGGTCGAAGAACTCGGGGTCAAACTCACGGCCCATCCAGTTGAGGTACTCTTCGCGTTCGTCGTCATCCTCATCAGGATTCGCCAGCGCCTTGAGCATATCGGCATATCCATTAACGCCGTCCACATCTTCCGGCGGGCAGGCGCCTTGGCCGGAAATTAGATGGGCGCCAGCGTAGTCGCCGTCGGTATCTTCATACATACTGGGACGAATGTCGACGAGCGTGACGATATGCTTCCAACTGTCTCCTAGGTCGTAGACAAAGGTGAAGGTGTCTCCGGGGAGTTTCAGCAGGTCGCCCAGGGTGTACTGGAACGAGTCGCGTTGCGGGAATCCTTCCATTTCTTCCGGATCTTCGCCGCCGGCCTGCCGTGTGAAGTAGGTGATCCCGTCGCAGCGGATTTCCTTCAGATGGTTTCCTTCCCATCCCATAGCAAGTATCAGCACTTCCTGGACATAGCCAAGGTTCATATTTTCGGGGATTCTCAGACTCCGTTTGACGGGTACCGGCGCCCCCATAAGTTCCATTTCTAAAGCAAAAAGGCCAGGCTTTCCCTCGGTTGTGCAGAAGAGCGGAGCGATGTGTTTATCGATAGCAGGTGTTGGGCGCATAATTGTGGCAGTTGGGTCTATGCAAAGATAGCACATTTCTCCTGATTCTCAGTTGGGCCGATAGAAGAAAAGTGGTCAGCCTTCGGCTGGTTTTATGCCCACCCGGTCGCCGAAGCGCAGCTGCCGCTCCTGCGGCTCGTCAGCCGTCGCTTCCGCGACCACCCACCCTGAAAGCGGTCAAGCTCGCGTTCCCTCCGGCTCCACCGCACGCTTCGCGGATGCGTCTCCGCCTCCAGTCACGCCAGCTTGGCTCCAGTCCCCCGGGCACCTTCGCCGCCCAGGGGACTTCCGCTCTTACTGCCACGCGCCGGCGAGACTGTGGCCGCCGGGGCCGTCCACAGACTCGCTCGAGCCCACGCACCAATGGCCTGCCCGCGGCGCCCGTCTTCCCGACAGGCGCCATGCTCCCGCACTTTTAAGGGAAAAGCGGTCACGGTAGGCAGCCGCCAAACCCTCCACTTCAGTCCCTGGTGGCCCTTCGTTCCAGGTTTCGCGTCTGTCAACCGTGCTGGTTCATCTCCTCCCAGCCTCCCCAAGGAGGTGCAATAAACGCCCGGGCTGTGTCGGCGCTTCGTGGGACCGTGGATACCTGAAATCCGGATCATAACATAACGCATCATAGTATAACTCCTCGCATCAGCAGTGGTGCCCCGAAAGAACGTCGTCAAGTAGGGAAGGGCGTCTCTCGCTTGGAGATCCTGCCTGCTGTGGGAAATACTCCCGGGCACCGAATGATATGAGCTGGACGTGATGATCAATATAGCGTATCCTTCCCCCAAAAGCAAGCCTTCGGCTATGCATGCTGAGAGAAAGTCGGTGAGAGGGAGTTGGTTACGAAGGTCCCTCCCGTCACAACTCAGTAGAACGTTTCAGGGCCTTGTCACTACGCAGGCCGCTCTACTTTGCAGCCTGAACTTTGTTGAGGCGGCTACAAAAAGGGGCAGCTTCCAACATCAGTATTTGATCTTGAAATAATCCAGCAAAGCCTTGTACTGATCCTGTCCAGTCAGGCAGGTGTCTGTGAGGTACCCGTTGATGTGGCCCCATTCGCTTAGGCCACGATAGTAGAAGAGTTTAAGCTCTTCGTCGATGATGAAGGGGACGATGCGGTTGGCCAGGCACTCCTTGAATATCACCAGGCGGCCGACGCGGCCATTGCCATCTTGGAAGGGATGGATACGTTCGAACTGGCAGTGGAGGTCGATGATGTCTTCGAGAGACTTAGAGGACTTGTCGTTGTATGCTTTGAGCAAGGCTCTTATTTTGGTGTGCACCTGCTCGGGAGGGCAAGTCTCACGGCCACCTACTTCGTTGGGAAGGCGTTTGTAATCGCCCACATTGAACCAGTCCTTCCGGCTGACTGAGGTGCCGGTCTTCAGTAGTCGGTGGAGTTCTTTGATCAGGGATTCCGATAGCCGGTCTTCAGCATGGTCGATGATGTAGTCGATGCATCGGAAGTGGTTAGTGGTCTCCACGATGTCGTCAACGTTAATGGCTTGGGATTCTCCTTCGGCCGTGATACCAATCGTGTTGGTTTCGAAGATAAAGCGTGTCTGTTCGTGGGTCAGTTTGCTGCCCTCGATATGATTTGAGTTGTACGTCAGATCAATTTGCGTGCGGTGGTAGATGCCGCCGCTCACTTTGCTCTCTTTCTCTTCGCGAAGTCTCTTCAGAAGGGGTGAGGGTTTCTTTTTGCTGCCGCCATGTGTGGGCAACGTGGCATCGGCCGGGATGCTCCAAGTCTTCCCGGTCAGAAAGGCTCCCTCGATCTTCCCGGCTGCACACCAGTTGCGAACGGTCCTTTCGGACAGGTCGTGTATTTCGGCAAAAATAGTGACTGATATATACTCCTTATTCGTAGGCATATTTGTTGGCGGTTATCGGCAAAATTGTCCTTACATCACCTACAAATATAGCAATTTTTGCCGACAACGGCAAGTTTTGTCGTGTTAATGTCGTCATACCCGATATAATCGGGCATCTCAATAATGGTCAGCTTCCGGCTGGGGGTTGGAGAGTGGAATATCTAATAATATTAGATGTTTTTATGATATCTAACAAATTAAAAATAAATTTGCGATTGAATCAAGCGGGTGAAGCATGATAATTACACAAGCAATATTAGACGATTTGACGGCCCAGGCAAAAGCCTCGCCGCGACTGCGGATGAACCTCGACTTGCGAAATTCGTCTTCGGACGGCTCCCAGCGGATGTTGAATGCGATAGAGCCGGGGAGTCCGATGCCCATCCATCGGCACATGAAG
>JAEEIQ010000082.1 GCA_016281435.1 Bacteroidales bacterium | reverse complement strand
CTTGACCGTGATAGTGACGACGAACTCGGACTCTTCGAAGACAATATCGGGAGCGGTGACTTCAAGTTCGATGCTGTGTCCGTCTTCGGAAACACTTGCCTTGGCGTCATATTCAGTACCTTCATACTCTGCGAACACGTCGAGAGACGCGCCTGCCTGATTCTTGATTTCGAATCCGAAAACTTCGGTGGCGCCGGGCGCCACTTCAAAACTCATCTCCTCGGGGACTTCGAAGGAAAGTTTGCCGGGATCTTTCTTGCAGGAACCGAGAACGGCGATTCCGAGCACTGCGACAAAGCAGCCAAACAGGATCTTTTTCATACTATCTGAGACTTAAACTGATAAAATACTTTCAATTTGTAACCTATGTAAACTGCCATTGAAATGGAAAATAAGTCCGATATGCTTTTGCACTGGCAGTTACAAGTCTCAAAAATAGTAATAATTTTTTTAAAACCGAATTCAATCTTTCTTTCTCAGGATCTTGGGCTTGCGTATATGGCTCCAGAGGAGGTAGAAGAAACTGACGAAGGAGGATTCGGGATAGACCATGCGGTTCTTCCATGCGTTTTTCCTCCAGCGGCGGAAGCGGAATGCGAAGCGGCGCAGGACCGCCTTGGGCTCCTTTTCTGAGAATTCCGGGTATATAAGGTCCCTGAGCATACGGGCCTTCAGCTCCGGATCGGCTTTGAAGGGAGGGAAGATATCGGCCCCAAAGCCGAAATCCTCCACGCAGATGGCGTCCAGGCAGTTCAGGAAATCATTCATTCCGAACTCATCGACGGTACCTGAAACGAGATTCCAGTCCACGTCCTTGCCGCATTCGCGTACGAAGAACGCCCAGTCCAGCACCTGGCGGACAGTCATCTTTTCGGAAGCGAAATGGGAAGCGGCGTGCCTCAGCAGGAACAGCGCATTGAAGTCCGGAGACGGCGTCAGCACATCCTGATCCCCGATCCGTACCGTCCCGAGGCCTTCGGGCGCAAGCCTTTTCAGTATCTTCTCGTAACGCCGGCTGGAAGGATGGGAGTAAACGTCCACGAAATCGAAATGATTCTCGACGAACTGCCCTTCGAAGCGGAAAGTCGTGTGGTGCTGGTGCCTGTGGCCGGCCTTTATGCCCTTCTCGGCCATCAGTGCGTCATCGGCTTCTTTCCAGCGGCCGAACATCCAGATATCGATGTCCCCACAGGGGCGATGGCGCGGAACAGGCCAGTTCTTGCTGAGGCCGTAGCCCTTCAACAGCAGCATCTTGAAGCCATGGGAGGCATAAAACCCGTTCAAGGCGGCAACCACATCCCCGTAATTCCGGTAGCGCTTCTCGTATGAGCTGAGAACGGAGGAAATCCACTTTCTTTCAAAGGCGGGGTCCATCTCCTGCCCTTCGGCCAGAAGACCTTTGGAACACAGGGCATTATAGCCGTCCAGCACCACCGCGAGAAGGGAATGGTAGCGGGCCAGCGCCTTCAGTTTCTCCCATGGGATGACCGGAGGGAGGACACCGGCGGAAGGGCACTTCGTTCCGGCTCCCACACAGACCAGGAAGAGAAAAATATCGCGTATGTTGTTCAAAGCTGCCGCCACATCGCAAATATACAAAAAAAGGTCGGGAAAACCCGACCCTTTCAATATGTTAGGCTATTTTTCCACTAGAACATGTAGCGGATGCCGAGAGCGATGCTCTGCCAGCCGAATCCCGTCGAAGGGATGATGTTGAACAGAGGCCTCCAGTCGAGGGAGAGCTGCAGGGGGAAATCGAACGCATACTCGAGACCCACCTGGGCGCCGACACCAAGGCCGATGCCGCCTTCGTTGACCAGCCAGAGGTCAGCAGCGGGGCCTGCGTAGAAATTGAGGGGTCCTACGGGAGCGATGCTGAAATCGTAGGCGCAAGCGATGTTCATGGAACCTGCGGTCCATCCGAGGTCAGCCTCGAGGAAGTTCTCGCCAAGGCTGTGCTGGTAGGAAATCTCACCACCCCAACCGACGCGGACACCGATGGCCCTGGGCTGAGCGGAAGCAACGGCTGCCACTGCGAGCAGGGAGACGATAGCAACAATGATCTTTTTCATATTAAAAATGGTTTAAAAAGTTTTAAGTGACTCGCAAATATATTAAACAATCCCTGAAAAACCAAGAAATGCCATAGCCATGATACTGACGGTGATCAGGGCTATCGGCAGTCCCTTGAAGGACTTGGGGACGTCGCTCCCCGCGAGGTGCTCCCGCAGGCCCGCGAAAAGTATCATCGCCAGGCCGTAGCCGAGGGAAGTGGCGAAGGCATAGACCGTCGCTTCGCCGAGGTTCAGCATATGGGAAGCGTCTCCAAAGGTAAACTCCTTGGTAACCACAGTGATAGCCACGCCGAGGACGGCGCAGTTCGTAGTGATCAGGGGGAGGAATATTCCGAGGGCCTGGTACAGGGACGGGCTTATCTTCTTCAGGACGATCTCGACCATCTGGACGAAGGCCGCGATCACGAGGATGAAGGCGATGGTCTGCAGGAACTCCAGCCCGAAGGGGACGAGGAGGTATTTGTTCAGCAGGTAAGTCACGACTGTCGCCAGCGTGATGACGAAGCACACGGCCCCGGACATTCCGGTAGCGGTCGAAAGCTTGTTGGAAACACCCAGGAACGGGCAGATGCCGAGGAACTGGGCCAGCAGGATATTATTTACGAATATCGCTGAGATTATGATGATGAAATAATCAGCCATGGCGCGCTACTGTTTTTTTGCAATCTTGTTGAACAGGACCAGCAGGTATCCCAGGACGAGGAACGCTCCGGGAGCCATCACGAAAGCGAGTATGCCGTCGCCGGGGATGAATTTCCATCCGAAGGCGGCGCCGCTTCCGAGAATTTCGCGGACCAGACCTATTATGGTCAGGGTCACGGTGAATCCGAGGCCAATGCCTATGCCGTCGAGGGCGCTGTCGCCGGCTCCGTGCTTGCTTGCGAAAGCTTCGGCGCGGCCGAGGACTATGCAGTTCACGACGATAAGGGGAATGAACAGTCCGAGGGTCTCATAGACCGCGGGGACGAAGGCCTGCATGAGGAGCTGGAGGACGGTGACGAAGGTGGCGATCACGACGATGTACACGGGAATGTGCACCTTGTCGGGGACCACGGGAGCGATGAGGGAAATCGCTATGTTGCTGAGGACCAGGACGAACATAGTCGCAAGTCCCATCTCAAGGCCGTTCATCGCGGAAGTCGTGGTGGCCAGCGTCGGACACATTCCGAGCACCAGCACGAAGGTCGGGTTGTTCTTTATGAACCCGTCTGTGACAAGTGACCATTTACTCATTTCTGTTCCTCCTGATTTTCATTTTGGGCCGCAGGGACGGAAGCTCCGCTGAAAGCGTCGGCTCCGACATTCGCGCCTTCAAGGACGCGGACCACGGAAACGGCGTTGCTGACGGCAAGCGAGTATGCGCGGGAAGTGATAGTCGAAGCGGTGATGGCGTCGATGTCGCCCCCGTCTTTCCTGACCTTTATGACCTTGTCGGGGCCCAGGCCGCAGAACTGGGAAATGAAGTTCCCGTCGGTGGTGCACTTGGCACCGAGGCCCGGGGTCTCGCTGTGCGACAGCACGCGGGTGGCATATACAGTACCGTCCGGAAGCACTCCGACCATGAGGGTCAGGGGGCCGCCGAAGCCGTTGACGCTGCTCTTGACGGCATAGGCGACGGCCTTTCCGTCTTCGGAGCTGCTGTAGTATTCATAATTCTGGCCTCCGGCTTCCACGGTCATGGCCTCGGAGAGGGTTCCCCCTTCCGGAAGCACCTGTCCTATGGAATTGCGGAGCGTATTGACAGCCGCAGCCTCGATGGGAGCGGCGGTCAGGGCGTACACGCCTCCGAGGACCGCTGCGCAGAACAGGCATACGAGCGTAAGGCACAGGGCCATGTTCCTGAGAGTTGATTTTGCTGCCATATCTATGCCCTCCCGTATTTATGCTGATGGAAAGCCCTGTTGAGCAGGGGCACTGCCATGTTCATGAGAAGTATCGCGAAGGACATTCCCTCGGGATAGGATCCGAAATAACGGATCATCATCACGATGAAGCCTATTCCGAAGCCGTAGATCACACCGCCCAAGGTGCTCATCGGGGAGGTCACGTAGTCGGTCGCCATGAAGCAGGCGCCGAGTATCATGCCGCCGGTCAGCAGGTTGAAGAGCGGGCCGGTGTACTGGGCGGGATCGGCCAGGTTGAAGATTCCGGAGATCAGGGCCACGGTCACGAAGATGGAGAGGGGAATCCAGGGCTTGACGACCCTGCGGCAGAGCAGGTACACGAAGCCTGCCAGCAGCGCGATGGCTGAAATCTCACCCGCGGAGCCTCCTATGTTCAGGAACAGCGTGCGGAGGAGGTCGGTGCCCGCGACGGCATCCATCCCGCCTTCGGCATAACGGCCCAGGAGGGTGGCTCCGGAGACGGCGTCCGTCGAATGGATGAAGCCCTGGGGGATCGTCCAGTCAGTCATATAGGCCGGGAACGACACCAGCAGGAACACACGTCCCGCGATCGCCGGGTTGAACACGTTCTGTCCGAGGCCGCCGAAGGACATCTTCGCGACGCCGATCGCGAACAGCGCGCCGATCACGACGACCCACCAGGGAGTGGTCGAAGGCAGGTTCATCGCGAGAAGCAGGCCCGTCACGAGGGCGGAACTAAGGTTGGCCACCTTGCAGTCCCGGAAAAGCCATTTGGCAATCGCCCACTCAAGCAGCACGCAGGAAAGCGCGCTGACGGCCAGCACCAGCAGTTCCGACCATCCGTAGAAAAGGACCGAAACCACGATTGCGGGCAGGAGGGCGATCACGACGTCCCTCATCAGCGCGTTGGTCGAGACCTTCGCGTGAATGTGCGGGGACGGTGAAACAATCATTTTTCCCATATCTGAATTTCCTATTTTTTATCAGTTTCGTTCTTGGCAGCCTCGGCGGCCTTCGCAGCTTCAGCGGCAGCCTTCGCCGCAGCGGCACGGGCCCTGATGACACCCATGACCTGCCCCTTGGCCTGACGGACGTTGTCGAGCAGGGGGATGTAGGCGGGGCAGCTGTACAGGCAGCAGCCGCATTCTATGCAATCCTGTGCGGAGGCGGCTTCGAGGCCATCGACGTCGCCGGCCTTGTAAAGGCGGTTCAGCAGGAAAGGCTCCAGACCCATGGGACAGGCATCCGCGCACCTTCCGCAGCGTATGCAGCTTCCTTCGGCCTTGCGGCGGGTAGCCGCTTCGGACAGGTAGAGGATCGAGGACGAACCCTTGACGGTGCATGCGTCGAGATTGCTCACGGCCTTGCCCATCATGGGACCGCCGCTTATTATCTTCGCGGCGTCCTCGGGCACTCCGCCGGCCTGCTGCGCTATGAAGCTCAGGGGCATGCCGATGCGGAAGAGGTAGTTGTGCTGCCTTTCGACGGGGATGCAGTCGCCCGTTATGGTCATGGTGTTGGTCACGAGGGGCTTGTTCTTCTGCACGGCCTCATAGACCGCAACGGAAGTCGCGACGTTCTGGACGACGGCGCCCACGTCGATGGGCAGGCCGCCCGAGCGCACCTGGCGGTGCATGACCGCGTCGATGAGCTGCTTCTCTCCGCCCTGCGGATAACGCTTCTTCAGCGAGACCACGCTGATGCCGGGATATCCCAGGTCGCGGACAGCCTTTGAGAGCGCTTCTATGGCCTCGGGCTTGTTCTCTTCCACGCCGATGACGCAGCGGCAGCCACCGAGGACTTTCTGCATGATGGCAGCGCCCACTACTATCTCCGCGGGCCTTTCAAGCATGAGGCGGAAGTCGCAGGTCAGGTACGGTTCGCACTCGGTTCCGTTGATTATGAGGCACTCGGCCACCTTTCCCGGAGGAGGGCTGAGCTTGACATGCGTCGGGAAGGTCGCGCCGCCGAGACCGACGACACCGCACTCCTTGATACGTCCGAGGATGAACGCCTTGTCTTCCGGAATCTCCTTCACGAGGGTATCGGAAAGGTCTATCCCTTCGGCCCACTCGTCGCCTTCCACGGCGATTTCGACATGGGTCATCCAGTTGCCGGCGAGGTCCTTGCGGGGGGCTATCGCCTTGACTGTCCCGGACACGGGAGAATGTACGAAAGCGGAAATGAATCCGCCGGGTTCGGCTATGACCTGGCCGGCCTTGACCTTGTCACCGACGGCGACAACGGGCTTGGCGGGAGCGCCGAGGTGCTGGGCCATCGACACATAGACGGTCTCGGGAAGGGGAAGGACCTCCGTGGCGCGGCCGCGGGCGGATTTGGCGTCGTCCGGATGGACGCCACCTATGGAAAATGTAATCTTACTCATTGACGGCCTCCTTCTTTATCTCTGTTTTGGCAGCAGCTTCTTCGGCTGCCTTCGCTGCCGCGGCTTCCTTGGCCTTGCGGGCCCTTTCGGCTATGCGGGCCTTTACGGCCTCCTTGTCAAGCTCCTTGGGGAAACCGACCCCGTGGATGGCTCCGGTCGGGCAGACGGCTTCGCATTCGCGGCAAAGCTTGCACTTCGCGAAATCGATATACGCGACATTGTTCTCGAGGGTGATCGCATCGTGGGTGCAGGTCTTGGCGCAGATGCCGCATCCTATGCAGGCGTTCGCACAGGCCTTCTTCGCGGCAGGTCCCTTGTCCTGGTTGCGGCAGGAGACGAACTCACGCATGCCGCGCGGGCCCTTGTTGCGGAGCTCGATGAGCTTCTTCGGGCAGGCTTTCGCGCAGGCGCCGCAGGCGGTGCACTTCTCCTCGTCAACCACGGGAAGCCCAGTTTCAGGGTCCATCGAAAGGGCCCCGAACTGGCACGCGGCCACACAGTCGCCGCAGCCGAGGCACCCGAAGGCGCACGCCGTGTCCCCGCTGTAGAGGGCGGCCTTGACCTTGCAGGATTTCACCCCGTCGTACTCATTGATGCGGGGACGGGCCTGGCAGGTCCCGTTGCAGCGGACCACGGCCACCTGAGGGGCTTTTTCCTTCACCTCGTAGCCAAGGATGGCCGCAACCTTGCCCATGACTTCGTTTCCTCCGACAGGGCAGTAAATCCCGTCAAGGCTGGCAGCCTTCACGGCATTGTCCGCAAAGGCGCGGCAGCCCGCGAATCCGCAGCCGCCGCAGTTGGCACCCGGCATCACTTTCTCAACCTCGTCGATCCTCGGATCTTCCTCAACCTTGAATTTCTTCGCGATGAGGAAAAGAACGACGGACAGTACAAGTCCGAGCGCGGCGAGAATCACAATGGTCCAGATAATCGTCGTTGTCATTTCTTCTTGATATAAAATGAATATTCTTTTCTGAGCGCATCCCTGAAGAGATACACCACAAGATAGTACAGGGCGGCGGCCGCAATGGCCGCAAGTCCGGCGGACACTTCCGCCACCCCTGCTGCCAGAAGGCCCAGGAGTACGGCCATGACCACGAGCAGAGGTATCACATATGCGATCCACACGGCCTTGTGGCCCATGGAGCGCCGCAGGCAGACATCTACTTCCTCCCCGATCTGCCAGCCGTCCAGGGTCGCAGGGACCTGGACCGCCTTGGTCTTGGCCTCGGAGATGCCGCAGAGGCCCGCTGCATGGCAGCTTGCGCACGCGGACTCGGAGAGAATCTCGACCGTGATGAATTCGGGAGTGATGTCAACTATCTTCCCGGAATGGGTGATATCCTGATTGCGCGCCATCCTTTAATTTTCGAAATCAGAAGCGGGGAAGCCGCCGAAATCGCCGTCATAATCGTCATTCATGGCCGAACTGACCGACCGGCTGTCATCTTCACTGACCAGGCTGTCGTTCAGTTCGATGAAGCGGATCTGGTCGCCGCGGAAGCGCATGTCTATCTCCTTCGTCTCACCGTTGCGGTGCTTGGCGATGATGATCTGTGTCTTCTCCCTGTCTTCGAGGTTCTCCGACAGCCCGACATAATCCGGCCTGTGGATGAAGAGGACCATGTCGGCGTCCTGCTCGATGGAGCCGGACTCGCGCAGGTCGCTCAGCTGCGGCTTGCCGGTCGCTCCGGCCCTGGTGACCGAGGCGCGGGAAAGCTGCGAAAGGGCTATGATGGGGACATTGAGGTCCTTGGCGGTGGCCTTCAGGGTACGGGAGATGAATGCCACCTCCTGCTCGCGCATGCCGCGGTAATCGGCCGGGGCCTGCATCAGCTGGAGATAGTCCACGATGATGAGGCGCACGCCCTTGTGGTTCACGAGGGACTTGGCCTTCGTGCGGAACTCCATCACGGGCAGAGACGGGGTGTCGTCAATGTACAGGGGCGCCTTGGAGAGGTTCTTCAGCTTGTACTCGAGCTGCTCCCACTCGTAGGGCTCCAGTTTCACGCCGCCCTTGATCTTGTCGGCGCTGAGACCGGACTCGGAAGTCATTATACGCTTCGCGAGCTGCACGGCGGACATCTCCAGGGAGAACACCGCAACCGGGAAGTGGTGGTCCACGGCGGCGTTGCGGGCAAGGTTCAGGGCAAATGCCGTCTTACCCACGGACGGACGGGCGGCCAGGATGATGAGGTCCGATTTCTGCCATCCCATCGTGACGCGGTCCAGGCTGACGAAACCCGAAGGGACCCCGTTGAGCCCCGTCGTCTTCTGCTGCTCCTGGATCTCGGACATGGCGGTGTTGATTATCGAGCCTATGTCCTGGACTTCGCGCTTGACGCTGCTCTGGATGGCGTCGAAAAGACGGGTCTGGGCGTTGTCGATAAGGTCGTCGACAGTGACGGAGTCGTCGAACGCATCCCGCAGTATCTCATAGGAAGCCCCGATCAGGTCCCTCTGGATCGTCTTCTGCTTGAGGATCTTGATATAGTGCTCGATGTGGACCGCGGACCCGACCTTTTCCGAAAGGGTCGCGAGGACCACGGCGCCGCCGACGGCCTCGAGGTTCCCGTTCGATTTCAGGCGGGATGTCACGGTGATGATGTCCACGGCGACATGCTCGTTGAAGAGCGACACCATGGCCTCGAAGATCATCCGGTGCTTCGGATCGTAGAAACACGAGGCCGTGAGTTCCTCCATCGCCTGTTCGACACAGGAGGCCTCAAGCAGCATCGCACCCAGGACGGCCTCTTCGACATCGAGGGCCTGAGGCGGCTTGTTGCCCATCTCAAGGCCCAGATTCTCCAGGGTCACCGTCTGGTTTTTCTTCCTTTTCGGAGCTCCGTCTGCCATTATCCCCTCTATTCGAAATCAGGATTGACGATGATGCGTCCGCAGTGTTCGCAGATGACGAGCTTCTTGTTCGAAGCGATGTCGATAAGGCGCTGGGGAGTGATGGTGTTGAAGCAACCTCCGCAGGAATCGCCGTCATAGACGGAGACCACGGCGAGATGGTTGCTGACGCTGGCACGGATGCGCTCGTATGCGCTCATCGTGCGGTCGTCGATCTTCGCGGCGCAGGCCTTGCGCTTCTCCTGGAGGACTTCCTCTTCCTTGGCGGTGGACTCGATGATGCTGTCGAGCTCCACTTTCTTCGCTTCGAGATCCCCGTCCCGGATGTCGATGCGGGACTGGATGTCTTCGAGGTCGGCCTTGCGCTCCTCGATCGCGAAGCGGGCCTCGCCGATGTGCTTTTCGGCTATCTGGCGGAGGAGGGTCTGGTTCTCGATCTCCTTGTTGATGGAGTCGTACTCGCGGCTGTTGGATATGTTCTCGAGCTGCTTCTGGTATTTGCCGATTTCGGCGTCGAGCTCGACGATCTGCTCCTTGTTGGCGACGATGGATTTCTCATAACCCGCGATCAGTTCTTCCACATGGGCATACTTGGAACGCAGGGCCTCGATCTCTTCCTCGAGGGAAGCGACCTCCGAAGGGAGTTCCCCACGGAGCAGGACGATCTTGTCGATCGCATTGTCAGTTTCCTGAAGCTGATAGAGGGTCTTGAGCTTTTCTTCGACGGAGAGCTCGGAGTCTGCAAAGTTCTTCTGCAGGGACACGAAAGTTTCCCTCTCATCGATGGGGGTTTCGACTTTCTTGATTTTCTTGGTGGTGGCCATATCTGTTTTGATTGTTTATTCCACTATAAGGGATGCAAAGGTAGGAAAAATTGCCGGATAATTCACAATGATTTGCGTATTTCGACAAGTTGTGCGCGTATCCCCTTCAGGGACTCGAGAACCCGCACCGAACGGTCCACGGAGGAACGGTCCCGGGAGAGCTCGCCGGCCGCTCCTTCCAGGGTCATCCCCTTGACCTTCACGAGGTGGTAGATCTGCTTCAGGGCATCTATATCCTGGACGGTATATAGGCGGTTCCCCTTGGCGTTGCGCTGGGGCTTGACGTACTTCGGGAAAGAGTTCGACCAGAACCTCACTAGCGAGACGGAGACCTTCAGCATATCGGCGACTTCTCCGATTGTGTACAACAGTTTTTCCATATTCTTCAGTCCATAGATTGAACGGTATTGACGGCCATGAAAAGCATATTCGAATATTCGTCCGGGGTGGTCGAGGCGAATATGTATCCTATCGGGTCCAGGTAAACGGAATCCCGCATGACTTCATAATGCAGATGGGGGGCGAAGGTGTTGCCGGACATCCCGACGGAGCCTATCTTCTTCCCCTTGGAAATCTTCTGGCCCTTCGACACGACGATGTCCGCAAGGTGGGCGTAATTGGTCTTGAACCCGCCCCTGTGGGCTATCTGGACCATGTTTCCGAGACCCTTCGTAGAGTGTACCACGCTGACGACCTCGCCGTCTGCCGCGGCATAGACAGGCGTCCCCTGGGGGACGATGAAATCCATCCCGTTATGCTCCACGTACGCCTTGTAGAAAGGATTGAGCCTCATTCCCTTGGAGGCCCCGACCTGCGGATAGGAGATGCCTTTCAGCGGAAGCTCCATAGGAGGGGCCACGAAGCCTTCCCTCGCGATGAGGTAGAAGATCCTCCGGAAGGAGGAATCGACCCTCGCCGCCTTCAGCTCCAACGCCATGGCCTTCCGTGTCGCGTAGCGGCTGATCTCGACGTCGGGAATGGTGTCGCTGCCGTAGAGGAAGTCCAGGGAGCTGATGGGGTCCACGTTGGGAGCGTCGGTATGGAAGACCTGCCCGTAAATCTCGTTGTCCTTGAGCTGCAGGCCGGAAATCACGTCCCCGAGCAGCTGCTCCTTCGGCTGGAGCCCTGGATAGGCCTTCTCGTACATGCGGTTCTCGCGCCTGAGGCGCCTTTCCGTATCCGTGCTGACGACAAGGGCGAAAAGCAGATACGCCACAACAGTCAGCGAGAATGTCACCGCGATGTATTTCAGCGCCGAAAGGACGATCTTCCATGCGGAAACCGTCGCCTTCCTGAAGCTGAAACTGCTCCTGTCGAATTCGTAGCCCTTTGCCATCGTCAGCGCCTCCTCCTGAGCAGTTCATTGTGCGAAGGGACCTTCTTGCGGCTGACGCCCGAGTCCTTGCCCTTGCTGACCATGGCCTGATATTCCTCGACGGACATCGACAGGTCGAGATAGGACATCGGATTCACCTGGCTCCCCTTGTAGATAACTTCATAATGCAGGTGCGGGCCCGTCGATTTTCCGGTCTTGCCGACCTCCCCGATCTTGTCCCCGCGCTTGAGCCGCATCCCGACGGCCACGTCCACGGAATTAAGGTGCGCATAGCGCGTCTTGTACCCGAAACCATGGTCGATCAGGACCTCGTTGCCATAGCCGAAGAACTGATACCGGACCTTTTCCACGACCCCGTCGCCGGTACAGTACACCGGGTTCCCGATGTCGGTGGCGAAATCAAGCCCCTCGTGGAAGCGCCTCCCGCCGAAAACCGGATCCGTCCTGTATCCGAAGTAACTGGATATGTGATATGAGCCCTTTGCCGGGTTTATCGGGGGCACGGCGGGGACGCACGAGACCATGTCACCGGCCGTCCTGGAAATGAGTCCGACCTCGTCAAGGGCCTTGCTCTGCAGGTAGGTCCTCTTCGTGAGCACGTCCATGCGCATCAGCGTGGCCTTGAGCTGGGGCGCCCCGCCGAGTTCGTCAAGCCACGAATAACGGTTCACACCCCCGAATCCGGCCTTCTTGACTTCGTCCGGAATCTCGTTCAGCCCGAAAATGGACCTGTACACATGGTCGTCCCTGTCTTCGATGCCGCTCAGAGTTTCCTCGTAGAGGTCCAGCTGGCGGTTGAGGATGTCCATCTTCGAAGACCATTCCGCATTTTTCTTTTTCAAGGCGGCGGTCTTCGGGAGGTCCAGGCCGAGTACGGAAGTGTAGAGCCAGAAATACAGCGCCCCCATCGCGATCGCGCCGAGAGCCATCAGCGAGTTCCTCAGATAAGGAACCCACCGCGGAACCTCTTCGACCTCGTACATGAGGGTATCGGGATTGTACCGGTACTTCTTGAATTTCGGAGCCTTAGCCATCCTTTCGTTTTCTGGCGGAATGCAAATATACTAAATTTTAACATATTATCCTCGGTTACCTGAAGTTCCCGGGGCTAAAAGGCCGGAACGGCTCTGCCCGCAGGGACGTCTCGCTCCGCTCGACCCCACCACTGCGCGGCGAGCCGCTTGCGGTCCCCCCGCTATCGTGCCGCGGGTGGCACGGTCCCTGCGGACAGACCGTTCCGGCCCTCCGTTTCTATTGAACTATCGGAAAAAACAACTAAATTTGTGGTTCTTTATAATATTCAAAGTATGATGACCTCAAAGGAGATTCGCAAGCAGTTTCTCGATTTCTTCGCCTCGAAGGGCCACACCGTGGTCCCCTCGGCACCCATGGTAGTTAAGAACGACCCGACGCTGATGTTCACCAACGCCGGGATGAACCAGTTCAAGGACATATTCCTCGGCAACGCGAAAGCCCGCTCGCTGAGGGCGGCCGACTCACAGAAATGCCTGAGGGTCAGCGGAAAGCACAACGACCTCGAAGAAGTGGGCCACGACACGTACCACCACACGATGTTCGAGATGCTCGGCAACTGGAGTTTCGGCGACTATTTCAAGGACGAAGCCATAGACTGGGCATGGGAGCTGCTCACCGAAGTATACAAGATCGACAAGAACATACTCTACGCCACCGTCTTCGAAGGATCGGACGAGACCCCGATGGACGAAGAGGCCAAGAAGGCATGGCTCCGCCACCTGCCCGAAGACCACATCGTGCTCGGCAACAAGCACGACAATTTCTGGGAAATGGGCGACACCGGCCCCTGCGGTCCCTGCAGCGAGATCCACATCGACATTCGCACCCCGGAAGAAAAGGCCTCGGGCGTCCTTGGCCGCGACCTCGTCAACAAGTCCGACCCGCACGTCATCGAAATCTGGAACCTCGTCTTCATGCAGTTCCAGAGGATGGCCGACGGCCATCTCGAACCCCTTCCCGCCAAGAACATAGACACCGGAATGGGCTTCGAGCGCCTCTGCTCCGTGCTCCAGGGCAAGAACAGCAACTATGACTCCGACGTCTTCACTGGCATGCTCTCCAAGATCGGGGAAATCTCCGGCCACCGCTACGGCGAAAGCGCGGAGACCGACGTCGCGATGAGGGTCATCGCCGACCACATACGCGCCATCAGCTTCTCCATAGCCGACGGCCAGCTGCCCTCCAACGTCAAGGCCGGATACGTGATCCGCAGGATCCTGCGCCG
Source organism: Bacteroidales bacterium (assembly GCA_016281435.1). Next base: position 21,681 of record JAEEIQ010000082.1, on the reverse strand, counting down.
CGCCGTCCGTTACGGCTACACCTTCCTCGGCCTGTCGGAGCCCTTCCTCTGCAGGCTCGTGGGCCAGCTCGTGGACGACATGGGCGAAGCCTATCCCGAGATCAAGGCCCAGCAGAAACTCATTGAAAACGTCATACGTGAAGAAGAGATGGCCTTCCTGCGCACCCTCGACAGGGGAATACGCCTGATGGACGACTGCATGGCAGCGGCTGAAGAAAGCAAGGTCATCCCCGGAGCGGACGCCTTCAAGCTCTACGACACCTACGGCTTCCCCATCGACCTCACCGAACTCATCGCGACCGAGAACGGCTACAAGGTGGACCTCGAAGGCTTCCAGGCCGAACTCGCCAAGCAGAAGGACCGCGCCCGCAACGCCACCGCCAACGAATTCGGCGACTGGACCGTATGGCACGAGGGTGAAGAGAGCGTCTTCACGGGCTACGACGAAACCGTCACGGAAGGCGCCCTGCTCCTGCGGAGCCGCACCGTGGTCCAGAAGAACAAGGAGATGCTCCAGCTGGTCTTCGACCGCACTCCCTTCTACGGGGAGATGGGCGGCGAAGTCGGCGACACCGGCACAATCACCTCGGCCGACGGCCAGACCGTACGCATCCTCAACACCGTGAAGGAGAACAACCTCACGGTCCACATCGCGGAAAAGCTTCCCAACAACTGCGAAGGGGCGTTCCGCCTCGAAGTGGACGCTGCCAGGAGGGCCCGCATCGAGGCCAACCACAGCTGCACGCACCTTCTCGACCAGGCCCTGCGCGAGATCGTAGGGACCCATGTCGAGCAGAAGGGCTCCTTCGTCTGCGACAAGTATTTCCGCTTCGACTTCTCACACTTCGAGAAACTCGACGACGAGACCCTGCGCAAGGTCGAAAGCCGCGTCAACGAGCTGATCCGCAGCAATATCGCAAGGGAAGAAAAGCGTGACGCCACCATGGACGAGGCCCGCTCGATGGGCGCCATCGCCCTGTTCGGGGAGAAATACGGCGACACCGTACGCGTCGTCCGCTTCGGCCCCAGCGTGGAACTCTGCGGCGGCTGCCACACTTCCGCGACCGGCAACATCGGCTACTTCAAGATCCTGAGCGAAGCCGCCATCGCCGCCGGAATCAGGCGCATCGAGGCCGTCACCGGAGCAGAAGCCGAGCAGGCCGTTTACGGGATGCAGGAGCTGCTGAAGACAGCCAGGGGCCTGTTCAACAACGTTCCCGACCTCGCAGGTGCCATACGCAAGATGATCGAAGACAACGCCACCTTCAAGAAGCAGGCTGAAGAATTCGCGAAACAGAAGGCCGCGGACTTCGCCAGGGAACTTGCCTCCCGCGCCGAAGAAGTCAACGGCATCAAGATCATCGTGGCCGTGCGTCCCGGCATGGACGCCGATCCGGCCATGCTCCGCAACGCCGCCCTCGCCCTGCAGAAGGAGCTCAAGTCCGCGGCCCTGGTCGCAGCATACACCCATGATGGCAAGCCGCAGCTCTGCCTGATGTACTCCGACGACCTCGTCGCCGCGGGCCGCAACGCCCCGGCCGACATCCGTGACGCCGCAAAGGCCATCCAGGGCGGAGGCGGCGGACAGAACGGCCTCGCAACCGCCGGCGGCAAGAACCCCGACGGGCTGGACGAAGCGCTGGGAATCCTCATCTCGAAAGCGAAAGGAGAGTAAGACCCGCCCACAGGGATGAAACGGCTAGACAGGTTCATACTGACTTCCTTCATAGGACCGTTCATAGCGATCCTGTTCGTGGTCGTGTTCATCCTGATGATGCAGTTCCTCTGGCTCTATATCGACGAACTCGTCGGCAAGGGCCTGGGGATGAAGGTCATACTCGAATTCCTGATGTGGGGCACGTGCACCATCCTGCCGCTGGCCCTGCCCCTTTCGACCCTGCTCGCGTCGATGATGACGATGGGCTCGCTCGGGGAGAACAAGGAGCTGATGGCCATCAAGGCATCCGGAATATCCCTGTGGCGCATAATGCTGCCCCTGATGGTGGCTTCGGCCTTCATCAGCGTAGCCGCGTTCTACGCCGGAAACAACCTCGTGCCCAAGGCATACAACGAGATCTACACCCTGCGCGACGACATCGGACGCACAAAGGAAGAGATCAAGATCCCCTCGGGGACCTTCTACGACGGCATCGACGGCTATATCCTGCGGGTCCAGGACCAGAATGACGAAACGGGGATGATGTACGGCGTGATGGTCTATGACCACACCACCGGTAAAGGGAACACTGCCCTGACCATGGCCGACTCCTCGCTGCTGAAGATGTCCAGGAACAAGGATTACCTGACCTTCACCCTCTTCAACGGTTCGAACTACCAGGAAACCAACGTCAAGAAATACCGCGACACCACGCTGGAACTGCAGAGGGTCGACTTCGCCAAGCAGGAACTTATCATCCCCTTGAAGAACTACGCCTTCGAGAAATCCGACTCCTCACGCTTCGGGGACCAGATCAAGTCGATGAAAATCAGCCAGCTGCTTCATGAGCAGGACTCCCTGCGGGGACTCACGTCCAGCGCCAGGGACAGGCACTACATGCAGATGAACCGCTCCAGCGGCTTTACCATGCGCACCCAGCTCGACACCTCCGTCCACAGAGGCGCGACCAGGATGTTCGAATACGAAGGTTTCGGCAAGTGGAAGAAGCTGGACGACAAGATTGACGCCTGCAGGAGGGCCTCCGGAAGCGCCTCCCGCATGTCCTCCGAACTCACATCCTGCAGCCACGAAGTCTATGAGTACCTCTTCTTCCTCCGCAGGACGGACGTCGAGATACTGAAGAAATTCGCCCAGGCCCTGGCCTGCTTCATCCTGTTCTTCATAGGAGCGCCCCTCGGGGCCCTCATACGCAAGGGCGGGCTCGGCACCAGCGCCATCATCTCCGTGCTCTTCTTCGTCCTGTACTGGGTAGTGGACATCTCAGGGACCAAACTCGCCAGGGACGGAGCCGTCTCCGCCTCCACCGGCGCCTTCATCTCCGCGTACGTCCTCGCTCCGATAGGCCTGTTCCTCACGTGGAAGGCGGTGAACGATTCGGCCCTCTTCGAAACGGACCAGCTGAAGAGCTGGTGGCGCAAGATAAAGAGCCGCATAGTACGGCTGTTCAAGCCAGTCAGGATAGTCTACATGGGCACTCCCGAATTCGCCGTGGCTCCTCTCGACGCCCTTGTCAGGGGCGGCTACAAGGTGGTCGGGGTCGTCACCGTGGCGGACAAGCCCTCGGGCCGCGGCCTGAAACTCAACGAAAGCGCAGTCAAGAAATATGCCGTGGAGCACGACATACCCGTACTCCAGCCCGTCAAGCTGAAGGATCCCGAGTTCCTCTCCGCGCTCAGGGCCTGGAAGGCCGACATGTTCGTCGTGGTGGCCTTCAGGATGCTGCCGGAAGAGGTCTGGACCATGCCCAGGCTCGGCACCTTCAACCTGCACGCCGCCCTTCTGCCCCAGTACCGCGGCGCGGCGCCCATCAACTGGGCCGTAATCAACGGGGAGAGGATGACCGGCGTCACCACCTTCATGATAGACAAGGACATCGACACCGGAGGCATCATCCTGCGGCAGGAGCACATCATAGGCCCCGAAGACACCGCGGGCGACGTCCATGACGCCCTGATGGGGATAGGAGCGGACCTTGTCGTCGAAACCGTGGAAGGGATAATCCAGAAAAATGTCGAGACGAGGGTCCAGCGCAGCTTCATCCAAGGCTCGGAGGTTCTCAAGCCCGCACCCAAGCTTACCCGTGAGCTCTGCCACATAGACTGGAACGACACGACGGCGAATGTCGTCAACCTGATACGCGGCCTGAGCCCCTATCCCACGGCATTCACGGAACTTGTCAGGGATGGTGAGAGCGCTGTCCAGCTCAAGATATTCAAGGGCGCAGCACGTCACGACCTGCCCTCGGCCGCACCCGGCACCGTACTTTCCGACGGTCGCAGCTATATGGCGATAGCGACCGCCGACGGGGCGGTCGCTATCGAAGATCTCCAGCTTTCGGGGAAAAAGCGCATGGAAGTGAAAGCCTTCCTCGCAGGCTTCCGCAATCCTGAGTCCTACTCCTGCACGGAAGGGACCTCGAAGAAGGAATGCGGCAGGGCCTGATTGAATTCGCCGCTCGTCAGGATATACTTTCCGAAAAGCGGATTCTCCATCATGAAATCGACTTTCTCCAACGCGGGACGCGCCTGACGCGCAGAGCGGGGCGTTCCGCTTCCCGCACCGGAAATCTGGGCGAGCACCCTGGCCAGCATGGACTCTTCGGGATCTCCGAGCTGGTGGCCGTCGTTGGGGTTGTCGTGCGCGACGACGTCCGGAGTGAAGCCGTCGGGCATGCAGGGAGTGTTGCCGAACCTGTCGGCGAAACGTCCTATCATGACATACAGGCCCCAGTTCTTGACCGCCTTCTTGCCTTTCGAGTAAGTGGTCGTGGCCATGGTAGCCTTGTAATCGTCATACCACTCCTCAGCCCCGTACATTATTCCGGTGCAGAACTTCCCGTGGGACTGCTCTCCGACTATGGTTATGGGGATATAAGGCATGAGGACGGTCAGCAGACTCTCCGAAGCGGACGCGCTGCCCTTATCGAGGATCGCGTACATCTTCTTGATGCCTATGTTCGCATCCTCGGTGTTGTAGGCAAGCTTCTTGCCGTCCACAGTGATTTCATGTGTGAAACTGAGCTTGGTGGCCCCGTTGCCGAGCTCGCGGGCAAGGGCCTCGTTGTAGACCGTGGTCTCGAGCACATCGCCAGCTCGCACATTGGCCTCGGGGGCGAGCATCGACGCAAGCACCTGCTGCGCGAACACGTATCCGCCGCCGTTGTAACGGAGATCGATGACAAGTTCCTCGACACCTTCGGCCTTGAAATACTTGCAGGCCTCGATCAGGCGGTCGCAGGAAAGCAGGGTGAAGGAACTGTAGAAAAGATAGCCCACCTTCTTTCCGGCGACATCCAGGACCTTGTACGTGACCACGGGGTCCTCATACATCTCCACGGCCGTAAGGCTGTATGACTTACCGTCGGCAAGGGTGACGGTGACGGACTCCGAATTGCTGAGTTCGTTGTTGGCTATAGTCGAATAAGTCACCTTGGTCATCCTGCGGCCGTTGACGGTCACGATGGCATCACCCCTCTTCAATCCGGCCTTTTCAGCGGGAGAATCCTTATATACATAAGTCACCACGCCGACGATGTAGGTGCCTTCCGCATCGCCGTAGAACAACTGCAGGTCGTAGCCGTAAGTCTTGGACACGCCGGCGACGCTGCTTTCGAACCCGTTGAAGTCGTCAGTCATCATCGTCCACCTGTCGAAATCCTTTCCGTTCTCCTTATAGCGGATGGCCTTCACCTTGGCGATGGGTTCGTCTTCACTCTTCCACGCGGAAAGGTCGGAGGCAATCTCTTTCGCCCACAGGTAGTACAGACTCATGCAGCTGCGGCCGAAGTAATTGATATACAGATACGGATTGGAAGTCTCGGTCTCGGAGGAACCCTTCTCTTTCGTATCAGGTTCGTTCTTCCCGCAGGACACTATGGCAAGGGTCGCCATCAGTGCAAATATAAAACGCTTCATTTTTTGTGTTTTAGAATCTCAACAATATGATCGGCAAATATAGTAAAAAAAAAGAGGGTTGAAACCTCAACCCTCTTCGAAGTCGGGATGATCTGACTCGAACAGACGACCCCCACGTCCCTAACGTGGTGCGCTAGCCAACTGCGCCACATCCCGAAATCGGACCGCAAATATACAAACTTTTGCTGACAATGCAAATTTTGAGGCCGAAAATAACTCTACCCGGCCTTGCCTCCGAGAAGGTCGAGGATCTCTGCCGTAATCTTCTGCTGACGGCCCTTGTTGTACTCCAGGGTAAGGTCCGAAAGCAGGTTCTCGGCATTGTCCGAGGCGGTCTGCATCGCTATCGTGCGGGCTGCATGCTCAGCCGCCACGGAATCGAGGACGGCCGACCAGATGCGGGTCTCGAGCACACGGGGGATAAGGGACTCCAGGATACGCTCGGCGTCAGGCTCCAGGATGAAATCTTCGGGAAGAGCGGCGGAACTGTCCTCCGGCATCTCGAACGGGAGGAAAGTCCGTACCACCGGCTTCTGCACCGCGGTGGAAACGAAATGGTTGTACACGAGAAGGACCTTGTCGCAGCGTCCTTCGAGGAAACTTCCGGTCAAGGTACGCGCGAGCGCGGCGGCTTCTTCGAAAACAGGATGCCCCACGAGCGTGACACTGTCCCAGACAGGAGCCTCTCCGGCTCGGCGCAGGGCATCGGCCGCCTTGCGCCCGACGGCATAGACGTCGGCGGTGCCGTTCCCGGAAAGTACCTGGAAAGCCTGCCTGAGCACATTGGCGTTGAATGCGCCGCAAAGGGACGAATTCGACGCGATCACGACCACGGCAGCGCGGGGATTGAAATCTTCTCCCCGCTCCGGAGACAGACCGGGGACCTTTCCGCCGGCGGCGGAGACAGTCTTCGAGAGTATTTCGGAAAGCGTACGCTCATAGGGCAACATGGCCTGCGCCGCCGCCTGCGCCTTGCGGAGCTTGGCGGATGCGACCAGTTTCATCGCCCCCGTGATCTTCAAGGTCGAGCGGACGGAACCTATGCGGTCCTTTATTTCCCTGAGCGAAGCCATCCTTCCTTATTTCAACTGCTTGCAGATCTCGGAAGCCACCTTCTCTATCACCTGTACGCTGCTGTCTTCCAGCTTGCCGTCCCCGAGCGAGGAAAGGACATCGGCATGAGAGGCACGCATGCGGTCCAGGAACATGGCCTGGAAATCCTGCACCTTCGAGATCGGTATGTCGGCCATCAGGGCATGGGTTCCGCAATACAGTACGGCCACCTGCTCGCCCACGGGCATGGGGCTGTACTGCGGCTGGATAAGCAGCTGGTTGTTCTTGCGCCCCTTGTCGAGTGTCATGGCCGTGACCTTGTCCATGTCTGAAGAGAACTTGGAGAAGGCCTCGAGCTCGCCGTACTGCGCCTGGTCGATCTTCAGGGTGCCGGCTACCTTCTTCATGGACTTGACCTGAGCGCTTCCGCCTACCCTGGAGACGGAGATACCGACATTGATGGCCGGACGGAATCCGCTGTTGAACAGGGAATTCTCCAAATAGATCTGGCCGTCCGTGATTGAAATCACGTTGGTCGGAATGTATGCGGACACGTCCCCGGCCTGGGTCTCGATTATCGGGAGCGCCGTAAGGGAACCTCCCGCGCGCACCTTTCCGCGGAGGGATTCCGGCAGGTCGTTCATCTTTTCTGCCACTTCCTGCTGGCTTATTATCTTCGCGGCACGTTCCAGAAGCCTTGAATGCAGATAGAAGACATCTCCCGGATACGCCTCGCGGCCGGACGGGCGCTTCAGGATAAGGGAAACTTCGCGGTAGGCAACGGCCTGCTTGCTGAGGTCGTCGTATACGACCAGGGCGGAACGGCCCGTATCCCGGAAGTACTCACCTATGGCTGCACCGGCGAAAGGAGCATAATACTGCAGGGCGGCGGGATCGGCAGCCGTGGCGGCTACGACCACGGTGTAGTCCATGGCACCTTTCGAGCGCAGGGTTTCGACTATCGAGGCGACCGTGGAACCTTTCTGGCCCACTGCCACGTAGATGCAGAACACCGGTTCACCCTTTTCGAACGCGGAGCGCTGGTTGATGATGGTGTCGATCGCTATCGCGGTCTTTCCGGTCTGGCGGTCGCCGATTATCAGTTCCCTCTGGCCACGGCCTATGGGTATCATGGCGTCGATGGCCTTGATGCCTGTCTGGAGCGGCTCGGTGACGGGTTCGCGGAAGATGACGCCGGGAGCCTTGCGCTCGAGGGGCATCCTGAGTTTCTGCCCCCCGACGGGACCGCGGCCGTCCAGCGGAGTGCCGAGCGGATCCACGACGCGCCCGACGATATCCTCGCCCACCTCGATGGAGGCGATGTTCCCCGTGCGTTTCACGCCCATCCCTTCCTTCACCAGGTCGGTCGGTCCGAGAAGGACGGCTCCCACATTATCTTCTTCCAGGTTCATCACCACGGCCATGACCCCGCTGTCGAAGGAGAGCAGCTCCCCCGCCTCCGCGTTGTTCAGGCCATAGACACGGGCCACGCCGTCGCTGACCTGCAGCACGGTGCCGACCTCCTCGTAACGGAGGCCGTCGTCCATCCCTTTCAACTGGGACAGCAGGATGTCGGAGATTTCACTGGGCTTGATTGCGTTCTGGGACATAAGTTCAGACTATTCTGCGGTTGGTTTCTGTAAATTGGCGTCCGATGCTGTCGAGACGGTGCCGCACGCTCGCGTCGAGCCTGCGGCCGGAAATTTCGAAGACGAACCCGCCGATAAGCTCCGGGTCGAGTTCCGTCTCCATGAGTATGCGGCATCCTGTCTTGCGGGACAGCTCCGCGCGGAGCTTTTCTTCCAGACCGGGGGACGGGACTGCAGTCTTCAGATGCACGATCCGTATCCCGGCGGTATCGCAGTACATGCGTACGAACGACGCGAATATAAGGCGCACATACTCCATCCTCCCATGGCGGGAAAGCAGCTCGATGAAACGGCCGAGACTATCTTCAAGATCCATCGAGGAAAGGGCGTCAGGATCTTTCAGGATACGGCGCACCTGGGCGAAAACCTCCTCCCCCCGGCCCGTCTGGAGAGAGTACTTCAGAAGAGCCCGGGCATAACGCGAGGATATGACGCCCGTGTTCATCAGCTTTCGGGTTCAGTCCTTGAGAGTTCGTCGACCATGCGGTCTATGAAAGCTTCCTGCGAAGGGCCGTCGTCGAGGTCCTTGCGGAGGACCTTCTCGGCCACTTGGACGGAAAGCAGGGCCACCTGGGAGCGGATGTCGCGCATCACGCTCTCACGCTCGGCCTCGAGCTGCACCCGGCTGGCCTCGAGGATGCGGGAGGCTTCCTCGCTCGCCTGCTGCCGGGCCTGGGCCACCATCTCGTCACGGGTCTTCGCCGCTTCCTTCAGGATACGCCCCTGTTCGATGCGGGCTTCCTCGAGCATCTGCTGCTGCTTTTCGGAAAGTTCCTCATAACGACGCTCGGCTTCCTTCGCCAGACGTATGCTTTCATTGATCCGGTCCTGTCTCTTGGCCACCATGCCGGTAATCACCGGAAAACCGAACTTCGCCAGGATGAAGAACACCAGGCCGAAGATCAGGGTCATCCAGAAGATAAGACCGAAATCGGGAGTGATAAGGGACATGATCTGTTATCCTACGATACCGAGCAGACAGACAAGGATGGCGAAGAGGCAGGCGCCTTCGACGAGGGCGCCGATGATGATGGCCGTCATACGGTAATGACCGGCCTGCTCGGGCTGGCGTGCGCCGGCTTCGAGGGAGGCGTTACCGATCTTTCCGATGCCGATAGCGGCTGCGAGGGCGGCGATGCCGGCTCCGATGGCGGCTCCGGCCTTTCCGAGAGCAGCACCAGCTGCTGCCTGAAGAATCATTGACATTAACATGATATTGGGTTTTTAAGTTGTTTCTTTATTTTCGGCGTGCTGGCGGGACAGTCCGATGAAGACGCTCGACAGCATCGTGAACACATAGGCCTGCAGGAAGGCGACGAGCAGCTCAAGCACGTCGAGGAACACTCCGAACAGGACCGAGATAACGCTCAGGCCGGCATTCAGCCCGACACCGAGCTTGGCCGTGAGGAATACGACGGAGACGACTCCGAGCAGCATCACATGTCCCGCCAGAATGTTCGCAAAGAGCCTTATCATGAGGGAGAAGGGCTTCGTGAACATGCCGATGATCTCGATCAGGGGCATCAGGGGGAACACTTTCAGGAATGCCGGCACGTCGGGCCAGAAGATCTCCTTGTAATAATGCTTGTTGCCGAAAAGATTCACGGCAAGGAAGGTGAACACGGCAAGGGTGAATGTGACGGCTATGTTGCCGGTCACGTTGGCCCCGCCGGGGAAGAAGGGCACGATGCCCATCAGGTTGTTGACGAAGATGAAGAAAAAGGCCGTCAGCAGATAAGGGGAATAGCGCTTGTAGTCCGGTCCGATGCAGTCCTTGATTATATCGTCCTCTACCATCGTCACCATCATTTCGACTACGCCGGCGAATCCGCCCGGAGCCTGCTCGACGGCGTCGTGGCGCCGGTACCAGCGCGCTCCGCAAAGGATCAGGAGCACCAGGACCAGGGAATTCACCATCAGGCCGAAGACGTTCTTCGTAATGGAGATGTCGAGGGGCTTCACGACTCCGGAAGGCATATCCTCCACTATCTTTCCGGCATGTTTCTCACCCTCCCCGGCGATACGGAAACCCTCCCAGGACTCCCCCTCCTCTATATGTTTCGAAGAGAAGCAATGCCAGCCGCTGGTGCGGCTGCGCACGATGACGGGAAGATGGACTGTCACATGATGGCCCTTCACCGTGGTTACATGCCATCCGTAGGAGTCCCCGACGTGTCCGAACAGGTACTCGTTCATATCCAAGCCCTCCGCATGCAGGCCCGAAGGGAGCAGCAGGGAAAGCAGCAGGACCAATATGAAGCGAAGCGTCCTCATCCCTTGATCACGCAGGCTTTTATATGGTCGTCCGAAACGATTGCGAAACCCGAGGCCACCTCCACTTCGGATTCCTGCTCCCCGCGGCGATAGCGTATCACGCCCGCCTCGAGGGAGGAGATGATGGGAGCATGGTGCGGCAGCACCTCGAACTGTCCGGCCGAGCCGGGCAGGAACACGGCGCTGACTTCCAAGGCTTCCACCAGCCTTTCCGAAGGAGTGAGGATGTCCAGGAGCATGATCAGTCTTTTGCGGCGGCAAGGATCTTTTCTCCCTTCGCGATGGCATCCTCTATCGTACCGACATTGAGGAACGCCTGCTCGGGAAGATAATCGACTTCGCCGTCAAGTATGCGGTTGAACCCGTCTATCGTGTCCTGGATTTCCACCATCACGCCGGGGACGCCGGTGAACTGGCCGGCCACATGGAAAGGCTGCGAAAGGAAACGCTGGACCCTCCTGGCGCGGTTGACTGTCACCTTGTCCTCCTCGGACAGTTCGTCCATGCCGAGGATGGCTATGATGTCCTGCAGTTCCTTGTTGCGCTGCAGGATCTGCTTGACCCGCTGGGCCGTGCGGTAGTGCGCCTCGCCGACGACATTGGGGTCGAGGATGCGGGAAGTCGACTCGAGCGGATCCACAGCGGGGTAGATGCCGAGCCCGGCTATCTTGCGGCTCAGGACGGTCGTGGCGTCCAGATGCGAGAAGGTAGTCGCGGGAGCCGGATCCGTCAGGTCGTCCGCAGGTACGTACACCGCCTGCACGGATGTGATCGAGCCGTTCTTCGTGGAAGTGATCCTTTCCTGCATCTGGCCCATCTCAGTGGCCAGCGTGGGCTGGTATCCCACGGCGGAAGGCATCCTTCCGAGCAGGGCCGAAACTTCGGATCCCGCCTGGGTGAAACGGAAGATGTTGTCGATGAAGAAGAGGATGTCGTGGGGCGAAGACGGGTCGCCGTTGTCGCGGAAGGACTCCGCGAGGGTCAGGCCGCTCAGGGCCACGGAACTTCTCGCTCCGGGAGGCTCGTTCATCTGGCCGAACACCATGGACACCTGGGACTTCTCCACTTCGGCCGGGTCGACCTTCGAAAGGTCCCAGTGACCCTCTTCCATGGATTTGAGGAACTCATCCCCGTAGCGTATCACCCCGGACTCTATCATCTCGCGTAGCAGGTCGTTGCCCTCGCGGGTACGCTCGCCGACGCCGGCGAAGATGGAGAACCCGTTGTGTTTCTTGGCAATATTGTTGATGAGCTCCTTGATAAGGACGGTCTTGCCGACGCCGGCTCCGCCGAAAAGACCGATCTTACCGCCTTTGAGATATGGTTCCAGGAGGTCTATGACCTTGATCCCGGTGAAAAGGACTTCCTTCGACGTGGTCAGGTCCTCGAATTTCGGAGGCTCGCGGTGGATGGGAAGCGCTCCGCTCCCGTCCAGTTCTCCCAGTCCGTCGATGGCACTGCCCGTGACGTTCATCACGCGGCCCCTGATCTGCCCTCCGACGGGCATGGCGATGGGCTGTCCTGTCGCGACGGCTTCCATCCCGCGGCGAAGGCCGTCCGTGGAATCCATCGCGACGCAGCGTACCGTGTCCTCACCGATGTGCTGCTGGACCTCGATGACGAGGCTCCGGCCGCCCTCGCGGGGGATCTGCAGCGCGTCGTGGATGGACGGCAGGTCGTGGACGCCCCCGGCGAAATCGAAATGGATATCGACGACGGGGCCTATGACCTGCGAAATGTGTCCTTTTATAGCCGGCATATTAAATGGATTGATGTCAGAATGCGTAGAAGAAGCCGATGGAGCTGAGGCCTCCGGCATTGAATTGCAGCTCGCTCTCGGAGAAGTCGTAGTTGAGCAGCCCGAGGGTGAAATCCACGCTGATGCGGTCGGTCAGCTCGAGGGTGATGCCTGGATTGAAGCACAGGGCGAATCCCGTATAGCTGTCGCCGAGATTGTCCCTTCCGCCGTAAAGGTCGAGACAGGAATCCACGAAGAAACTCACCTTGTCCCATGCGAAGGGAATGTACCTGAGGTACGGGCACACTTCCCAGGACATCTCTCCGGGCACGTAGCCGTTAAGACCGGTAAAAGCGGCATTCTCGTTACCATACCCGAGAACAATACCGACGTTCAGATTGTCCGAAAGGCAATACCCGAAATCGGGAGCGAAAGCAAAACCCGCAGCCGAACCGGCGGAGAAACCGATTTTACCGCCGATGTACCAATCCTGGGCAAATGCGCTGACGCCGATGAGCGCAGCAGCAACGAGAGCAATTAATTTTTTCATCTTCTGTATTAAGTTTATTGAAACTGCAAATTAACGCTTTTTTCAAAAATTTACAAAACTTTCCGGGCATAAACGTAGTACGCACCGAAAAGCGCTTCCTTCTGTCCGTCGTCGAAGGCGGTATGCAGGACAGCCTGTCCCGCAGGCAGGTCGAACTCGAACGCGACGAAGCTCTCCGGGAGCCCGACGGGCGAGCTCGCCCGGAAAGTCCTGTCCCCGCATGAGATGAAGACCTTGGCCGTACACACGTCGCAGGCCGTTCCGCCTTCGGGCGCCTCTTTCAGCGGAAGGCCGAGTTCACGCGGCCAGCGGCGAAGTTCGAAACGGTAGCGCCCCTGCTCCGTCACATCCAGCATCCAGTAGCTGTTGCGCCTCGTCCCTTTCAGGACCTGCGCCTGCTGGTCGGTGAATACGTCCACCCAGTCGCATGCGGTGAGCTTATGCTCCGGCCCGGGGCCGAGCAGGGCAGGCTGGAAGGCGTTGGCATTCTTCTCAACGTCCTTCCACCATGCATCGCGCGCGGCTTTAAGGCTGCGGACTATTCCGGGATTGGCTCCGATGACGTTGTTCCTTTCCATCGGATCGGACGAGATGTCATACAGCTCGTCTTCGCCGAGAAGACGCCAGCTGCCGCGCATGACTGCCGTCTCCGAGCGACGCACCGCAGCCTGGCCGTAAGGGGAAGGATAGGCGAACATCGTGGGCATGCGGCTGAAATTGATGCACAGGGTCCTGTCACCCGGGAGGCGGCCCCGTCCTTCCAGGGCGCGCCGCAGGGACATCCCGTCGAACTGACCTTTCCGGAAGGGTATGCCGCAAAAGTCCAGAAGGGTCGGCAGCACATCCTGCATGCAGGCGAGCCCGTCCACGTCACACCCGCCCCCGATGCCTGCCGGATAGCGGAGGAAGAACGGCACCCTGTGCCCTCCCTCGGAAAGCTGGCCCTTCTTGCCGCGGCGGGAAGGGGACGGGACATAGGAATCCAGCACGCTGCCGTTGTCCGTCATGAAAAGGACTATGGTATTGTCTTCCAGGCCTGAAGATTTCAAGAAATCCATTGTCCGGCCGAACTGCGCGTCCACGCATTCTATCATCGCGAGATAAACCGCCAGGTCGCCCATCCGGCGGGAATGCACCCCGAGTTCATCGGCCTTTCCGAGGCGCAGGCGCACCGATTCGACGGCCTCCTGCGGCGCACGGAAAGGTCCGTGGGGTGCATTGGGAGCCAGATACAGGAAGAACGGACGGCCTTGACCGGCCTGCTCCGCCATCCACTTCCGAGCTTTCGAGAAAAACACATCGGTGCAGTAGCCTTCCTGCCGTTCCTGCTCCCCGTTATGGATATACACGTCGTCGAAACAGTCGTTGCCCCAGTAGTCCGGAACGGACCCTATATGGGAAGAAGGATACCAGAGGGCCTCCCCGAAACCCCTGTCTTCCGGGCGGAAGGGATAATTGTCCCCGAGATGCCATTTGCCGAAGATTGCGGTCGAGTACCCGGCTTCCGAGAAAAACTCCGCCATTGTCGGCAGGCCGGCACGCAGGGTCGTCCGTCCGCTGCTGACGTTGAGGGCCCCGTTCCGCACTGCATCCAGGCCGGTCAGCAGCTGGCCCCTCGTCGCCGTGGACATCGGGGCTGAATGGAAGTCGGAAAGCCGCACCGCGGCCTGCCTGAAGGCATCCAGCTCCGGAGTCCGGACCACGGGATTGCCATGGGCGGAGAAATCGTCATAGCCCTGGTCGTCCGTCATCACGATGACGACATTCGGCCTCTCATGATGCGCTTCAGGGCCCTGGCATGCAGCCACGGCCCCGAGGCAGGCAAGCGCCGGAGCGCCTTTGATCATACGTCTCATTGTACCTGCGTCCATATTTCCACTTCCGGTTCATCGGTGTACGGGAGATAATCGCATAAAGGAAGCTGCCCCCCGGGACCAGCGCACAGGACGAGCGGCCCGAGCGCAAAGGCGGAGTACTCCTGCGTCTCTTTTACGAAACGCACGCTGAACTTCCCGTCGCAGATATAGCGGGAGCTGCGTCGTATCTCCCTGGTTTCAAAAGGGAAACGAAGGACGAGCTCGTCGCCGTCCTTCCATTCGCAATCCAGTCGGAGATACCCGTCCTTTTCCTGCAGCATAGCCTCTTCCCCGTTAAGCCGGGCATCCACGGAAGCGGCCCAGGCGGGAAGCCGGAACTGAAGCTCCTTCCTGCAGGAATCTCCGTAGATGCGGAAGCGGGCCTCTCCCGTATGGGCATAATCCCCGTCCATTTCTATCCTGAAGCCGTCGGTGTCCGAGACCGCGCCGCCGGCATAGACATTCACCCGGAGGGCGTGTCCGATGCGGCCGCAGAGCATCCCGGCGATGTTGCCGAGGGCCATGGTCCCGCTGGACCAGCAGCAGCTCCACTCGTTTCCGGGAGTGACGTCCCCGTTCAGGCGGGTATAATAGACCCAGCGGTGGCCGTCGGCCTTGCGGGCCGGAAGGATGGCGTTGTAGTAGGTCTTCTCTATCTCTTCGGCGAAGCGGGCTTCAGGCAGGCTGCGCATGAGTTCCGCATTCAGGTTCATCCACTCCATCGAGGAGCAGGTCTCCGCGACCTGGGCGGGAGCGAAGCAGCAATCCCTGTTGAACACTTCCGGATGGACGCCGACTCCGCCCCACGGCCCGCCGCAGGGTGTGAGATGGTCCTCCGATATGCTCTCCCATCCGTTCAGGCAGCAGCGCAGAAGGTCCCGGTCTCCCGTAAGGCGGGCCCAGCGCGAAAGCCCCGTCAGGCAGCGTATGGTCTCATATATCTTCCCGTCCCCGGCAAGGGCAATGTCCTGTCCGTTCGAAAGAATCTGCATGAGCCCGAGTCCGGGAGCGGAGTCCAATTCTTCGATGCACTTCCCGGCAAGGGCCTTCCAGCGGGCATCAGGCAGTATTTCATATAATTCGGAGACTGGCTCTATCAGCCCAAGGGACGCCAGCCCGGCATGATGGCCGGTTTCGGCGATGCACCGTCCTTCCTTCACGAAGGTCCTGTACATCAGGTCCGCCAGACGGCAGGCCGCATCAAGCAGTTCTTTCCGCCCGAGTGCGACCGAGGCCTCGGCCAAACCCTTCATCATGTAGGCACAGTTCCAGAGGTCCCAGCCGACATTGGTGGCCGGAGCGGCGGGAACGTCGCAGAAGCGCACCCCCGGACGGCAGCAGCCTAGATAACCGTCCTCCCCCTGCCAGGACACAAGGGTGTCCGCCACCGCGGAAAGTATCCCGCGAAGGTCGCCATCCCCCGTCATCCGATACATCGTGGAAGCGGCGCAGAGCCACTTCCCGGCATGCTCGCCCCTCCATGAACCCGGATTGTCGGAGCGGCTTTCCGGAGAGAAAAGCGCCACGGCAGGACTCTCCGGCGAGGAGATGAACGTCTTCAGCCGGCCTTCAAGGCATTCGCGGGCCGCTTGCCCGGCCATGCCTGAAAGACTCACGTCCTCCGGGCCGAGAAGGCTTTGCCCTGCCTCCCGGCAGCCAAGCAGCAGGGGCAGGGCAAGGGAAAGGATCAATATCCTGCGGAGCATCGGTCGTCAGTTCTTGATCGCGTGATCCGCGTTGTGATCAGCGCCTTCCCAGACCTTCTTCGAAGTCCAGGGGGCGGCGGGAGCGGTCCAGAAAGGATCATCCCCGGGAAGGCCGAGAACGATGTATCCGGCGGAGCATAGATAAAGGCTTCCCGTGGAGATGTACGTCTCGGCGATATGGGGCTGGTGGCCGGCGAAACCGAGCGTCAGCCAGCCGTTCCTGTCGAAGGTGCCGGGCTGCTCCATCTGGTTGCGCAGGACGGCGGTAAGGCCGCAGCGCACCTGGGCAGGGCTCACTTCTTCGGGAAGCATGTGCCTGTAGGCCACGTCCGAAAGGGCCTGGAAGGCGCCTATGCGGTAACACAAGGACCTTCCGACCACGGGGAATGTCCCTTCGGGGGAGATGAACCTCTCCTGGATCGCCGCATAGCGGGCATAACGGGGAGCGGCCACATCGTAGAAGTCAGATCCCTCGATATTGTGGGCCTTCATCGTCTGCAGCACCTGGATCAGCATGGGCTGGATCACATAGCTGTTGTAGTAGTCCAAATGCAGCATGGGGCCGTCGCCGTACCAGCCGTCGCCCTTGTACCAGTCGTCGCGGAAGCGCTTCACTCCGTACAGGGCCCTCTCCGAATCCCACTGCCCGGTGAACTCGAGCAGGGCGGCTTCCACCGTCGAGGCAAAGAGCAGCCAGTTGCTTTCGATGGGCTTGATCACGCGGGAGGACTTCAATTCATTGACGAGCCTTTCCTTCGTAACGTCGTCAAGATTACCCCAAAGCTGCTTCGGGGCGCGGAGAAGTCCGTGCGCGAGGAAGGCGGCGTCCACGAGGGGCTGCCTTCCCACGTTGAAATTCAGGTGATCCGGAGAATCAGGATCCACGCCCTGGGCTATGGCCTTGCAGGCGAGGTCGATATACTCGGCGCGAAGCCTGCCCTCGGGGGTATTGTCGGGCCCAAGTTCCAGCCAGGGAGCGATTCCGACAATGACGCGGCCCAGGGCCTCGAGGTGGGTGCATTCCTCACGCTTACGGGCATTGTTCGCCGTGGTCTCGACGGGCATGTTCTGCCTGAGGGTCCCGCAGCTGAGGTTCTCCAGGACGGGGCGGGCGAAGTGGTCGAGGCTGCTCAGCCATGCCTGACGGTCGGGATTGGAGGATACGGCCGTGCGCACGTCCACCACCGGACGGCCCTGAAGCAGGCGCTTGTAGCGCATCAGGGCTTCGACATAGTAGTAATCGGCATAGGTCAGGGCGGTGTCATAGTTGTCTTTCGCAAAGAACACCGTTGCGTGCTTCAGAATGAAATTGTGGTTGTCTCCGGGCTTCGCGGCGCGGTAGGTCTTTCCGGAAAGGGAGACGAGCATCTGTTCGGCGAGGCCGAGGTACTTCTTCGACTGGGCCCCGTCCGTGTATTGGCTGAGTTCGATCAGGGCGGATGCAATCAAGGCACCGGCAGAAGCGTCACGCGGAGTGGTCTTCTTCGCGGGAGCGTCAAAGTCCCAGTAAGGGATCTTGTCCTTCGGGAGGTTCTTGTGGCCTGCGATATAGTCAGCTATCTTGCAGGCTTGCTGCAGATAGGCCGGGTCTCCGGTCTGGCGGTACATCATCGTGAAGCCGTAAAGGCCCCAGCCCTGTCCGCGGGCCCATGCCGAATCGTCATTGAGGCCCTGGCGGGTGACCCTCTGGTTGATTTTCCCCGTGGCCTCGTCATAGTCCACCACGTGCACTGAACTCCCGTCGGGACGGAAGTGGTTGCGCATCGTCGTGTTGGCGTGGCTGCGGGCCAGGTTTATGTTCGTGAGGTCGCCGGTGAGTCCGGATGCGACTCCGAGCAGCTCCAGGTTCATCATGTTGTCGATGATGACGATGAAGTCCCAGCCGAAACGGGGCTTCCAGGAACGGGTGCAGCCGATGGTAGGGTTGAAACGAGTCGCAAGGGAGTTCGCCCCGTTGATGAGGATCTGCCTGTAATCTTCCCAGCCGGTGAGACGGTAGCCGTTGCCGAAGCTGCAGTTCAGCATGAAGCCAACGTCGTGGCTGTCCTTGTTGTATTGCTCCTTCGTGATGCGGCGCGTCAGGATGTCCGCAGCCTCCATCACATTCTTGTCTCCGGTGTTCTCATAAATGTACCACAGGAGGCCGGGATGGAATCCGCTGACCCATGAGTGGGACCGGCAGGTCACGAACTTGTCTTCCCTGTCCGTCTGGTTGGGCAGTTCCCCGGGAAGGTCCTTCACGGAGTCGAACATGAGCATGGCTTGCCTGGCGGCGAAATCCAGGTTCGTTTCCACCAGACGTGCCATTTTCTTGGCATCGGGCTGCGCCGGCGCGGCTGCGGCTCCCGTGCAGAGGAGCAGGCCGGCGGCTACGATCGAGAGTATTCTTTTCATTATCGGTATGAGTTTTTTCAAAGATAGCAATTATCGCCCATACCCCGTTGCAGAATAATCCGCAATTGTAGCAAGATTATCCGCATCGACCCTTATTTCGTGGTTCCCGGGGCCGTATTCCTTTTCTTCGGGCACTCCGGGAACGGCCACGGTGGCGCTTGCGCCTTCTGGTATGCTGAAGTTCCATATCCACCGGTCGCCCTCATAGCGCCACGCGCTCCTGATGAGCCCCGCCGCGGAGTCGTAGGATGCGTCCATGCTCTTGAGCCTCGGATCGGGCACCGGCCTCATGATTATATGCCTGAAACCGGGATTCTCCGTATCCGGGGCAATTCCGGCTGCGGTTTTCCATATCCACGCGCAGACGCATCCGTAGGCATAGTGGTTGAAACTGTTCATGCCCTTCGGGCCCATGCCGTTCTCCTTCGTGTAGCTGTTCCAGCGTTCCCAGATTGTCGTGGCGCCGTTGTCGACGGAATACAGCCAGCTCGGGTTCTTCCGCTGGAAGAGGAGGTTCCAGGCTATATCCGCCATGCCGTTTTCGGTGAGGGTATCCATAAGGATGGACGTGCCGAGGAACCCTGTCTGCAGGCGCATGCCGGTGGAGTTGAAGTTTTCCCGAAGACGGGCAATGACTGCATCCTTCGCAGCTCCTTCGACCAGCTCCGCCTTCAGCGCAAAGAGGGCGGGAGTCTGCATGGTGTTCAGAATCTCGCATTTGAAACGGCCGCGGGAATCGAGAAAACTACGCGCCCTGCCGCGGGCTTCGGCGGCCATCCTGGTGAAGCGGGAGGCGTCACGGCCGGTGGCGGCCGCCATATCTTTCATCATTTCGGCGTCCAGTACCCAGTAGCAGGCGCAGAGGTAGTTCCAATACTGGATGGTCTCGGGACGCGGCACCCGTCTTCCCGAAGCGTCTTTGGTGAACGCGCCTCCGCCGTGGCTCTCCAGCGGCTCGTAACTCAGCCAGTCGGCCCATTGGTAGTTGCCGTTCTCGGCCTTGAGCGCATCGTGGTCGTAACGCGTCTGTCCGAGGTGGCTGATGTAGCGGCTCATGGCCTCCCAGTTCTCTTCTATGACGGACTTGTCGCCGAACTGCCTCCATATCGTCCATGGCACGATGATTCCGGCATCAGCCCAGCCCAGGCGCGACATGTCTCCTCCGTACTGGGCGGTTGGAGCCACGCCTGGGAATGCCCCGGTCGCTGACTGGCTGTCACGCATGTCGCGCATCCATTTATGGAAAAAGGCGAGGGTGTTGGCGAAGAACGCGCCCGTCTCCGTGAAAACCTGCGTGTCGGCCGTCCACCCCAGGCGCTCGTTCCTCTGGGGACAGTCGGTGGGGACCGAAAGGTAGTTCGACCTCTGGCCCCATACTGTGTTGGAGATCAGTTTATTGATGCTCTCGTCGCCGGTCTTCAGGACGCCCGTTTCGAGATCCTTACTTATGGAAGAGACCGGCACCGATACTACCTTCTTTATCTTGACAGGGCCGGTAGCGGTGACGGAAATATAGCGATAGCCGAAGAAGGTGTGCGACGGACGGTAAGTCACGTAGCGTCTTCCCTTCCCGAAAGTATAGACCATCCTGAAGGCATTCTCCCAGTTGCGCAGGTTGGTACGGTGAACGCTACCTTCAGGGCCGTCCATGCCACGGGACCTCGCGCCGTTGCCGTCGTTGAGAATCTCGGCGGGAAGACAGGTAAGGACAGTCCCCTTCCTGGCTTTGAAGGTGAACGATGGCACGGCGGCGGCATTCTGGCCGAAGTCGACGACGAGAGTCTCGCCTTCGTTCAAGCTGATCACGGAGCCGTCACTGCACTCCCGCTTGATTACCACCGTCCCGAATGCATCTTCACTTTTTCCGCAAACCCCTTCCCAGACGTAAGCCTCGACGGGGGTCAGCGAGAGATCCTCCCTCCAGCATATCTCGGCACCATTCGAAGGGAGTATCTCGCCTTTGAATTCGTCGTTGGGCTCCGGCTTTTCAAGGAGTCCGGGGGTGGCGAATCCTGGCTTCCGGGCGGCATCGTACTCCTCGCCGTCGAAGATAGCCGCATGGATGACGGGGCCTGCTATACCGGCTTTCCAGTTTTCGGTATCTGTGCCCGCGAGTTTTATGCTGCCATCCTCGTAAGTCAGTTCCAGAACAGCCCTGAAGGCGCATTTACGACCAAGCATGCCTTCGTGGCCACGGGGAGTGACTATCTTGTCAGCCCACCAGCCGGGAGTGACCTGGGCGGACAGGACGTTGACGGCTCCCTTGCGGGCGTCCAGCATGGCAGTGACGTCGTAGGTAAAAGAGCGGCGGGTTTTCACGGGGTGGGTAAAACCAGGCCTCAGGGCCTCGCCTCCGACAGGCCGGCCGTTGATGTAAATGTCGAAAACACCGAGTGAAGTGACCATCCACCTGGCGGATACGACTTTCCGTTCATTGGTGACTCTGCAGAGGAACCAACTCGCGCCGTCAGCCGCGCGGGACCGGTCCTTGTCGTCGACCTTGGCGTTCACAACCGGGGCGTTTGCTGCAGAAATCCACTCGGACGCAGCCCAGACGCTGTCGTCAAGGGCGTCGGTCCGCACGGCCTCCGGGACAGAAGAAGCGCATGAAAGCAGCGAGATGGCCACAAAAAAGGGGACTAATCTTATCATGTTGAAAAGGGAGTTTATCTCATCAGGACAAATATAACAAAAAGTCCCGGAACGATTTCTCGATCCGGGACCTTGTAATTAAAAGCGGCGGCTACCTACTCTCCCACCTGGTGGGGCAGTACCATCGGCGTTAGCGGGCTTAACTTCTCTGTTCGGAATGGGTAGAGGTGGAACCCCGCTGCTCAAACCACCGCAGTATGTCTATTGAGAGAGATTG
>JAEEIQ010000081.1 GCA_016281435.1 Bacteroidales bacterium | reverse complement strand
TGGTCAATTCCGGCCGGTGGACCTTCCGCATGAGGCGCTGCGAAAGGGCGCACATCGACAAGGTCAAGATCAGGAGCCTCGAATACATAAACAACGACGGCATCGACATAGACGGCAAGGACATCACGGTCTCCAACTGCATAATCAATGCGGATGACGATGCCGTCTGCCTCAAGAGCGACGACAGCGACTACGTCGTGGAGAACATCTGCATTACCAACTGCATCCTCTCTTCGAACAGCAATCCTATAAAGATGGGGACGGCGAGCCGTGGAGGCTTCCGCAACATCGTAATCAGCAACTGTGCGATAAGGCCTAATCCCGTCAGCAACCGACGGGACATATGGAAGATGTACAGGAATATCGAGGAGGGCACCATCGCAGGTCTTTCCGGCATAGCCATAGAGTGCGTGGACGGAGGAATCGTGGAGAATATATCGGTCTCCAACATATCGATGAGCGGAATCACCACCCCGATATTCCTCTGCCTGAACCGCAGGAACGGCGCCGGTGTGATGAAGGATGTGCTTATAAGCAACATCAACGCCGTGACGGAAGGGGTGCTGCCATGTATCATAGCCGGGATCCCGGAAAAGAAGATATCCAATGTAAGGCTCTCGAATATCAATATCATCAGGAAGAGCAGCGACATCAAAATGGATGAGAACCCGAAAGAAAGCCCCACGTCATATCCGGAGGCCCGCATGTTCGGCCACCGCAACCCCGCGTGCGGTATCTATGCAAGGCACGTCGAGGGCATAACTGTCGACAATTTCAATGTAAAGGTGCTGGGAGAAGGGGAAGAACGCCCGGTAATAGTCCTTGACGATGTCGAAGGAGAGGTCTTCCGCAGCGTGTCTTATGAAGGTACAAGCGGAGAAATGCTTGAAAGAAGATGAAAAAGTTATTGATCCTGGCAGCGCTGCTGGGCTGCCTTCCTCTCAGGGCCGGGGACGAAAGGCCCGTCGTGCCCCCCGTGATCTGCCCGCCGGCCGATAATCCGTCCTATCAGACCCGTGTGCGGGACGGGATACCTTCCATAGCCGTGTCCGAAGGGGGCCGGATGTGGGTTACGTGGTATTCCAGCCGCACGAAAAAGGAGGATGAGACCAATTATGTAATTCTGTCCAGCAGCCTCGACGGCGGCAGGAGCTGGCAGGAGGTGTATGTCTGCGACCCGGATGAGATGGGCCCGCGCAGGACTTTCGACCCCCAGGTCTGGGTCTCCCCTGACGGACTTCTACGCTGGATATGGACTGACAGGCTCGGTTCCAAATCCACCATGCCCGTCAACGACCAGCTCTGGATGATGACCCTTGATGCAGAAAGCGGTGCGACTGTCGAAGGCCCCAGGATGATAGCCCGCGGCGTGATGCTCGGCAAGCCCATAGTTCTGTCGGACGGGGCCTGGCTCTTCCCTGTTTCCCGTTGGAAAGAAGCCCCTTCCGCCTGCTTCTACGCGACCAATGACGCCGGAAAGACCTTCGAGTACCGCGGAGGCGTGACCCTTCCCAAGGAGGTCCGGCAGTTCGACGAGCATAATGTCCTGCAGAGGAAGGACGGTTCGCTTCACGTCTACATGCGCTCCGCCGGCAAGCCGGACAACTGCCTCTGGGAGGCTGATTCCAAGGACAGCGGCTACACCTGGACCAAGCCCCGGCAGGCGGCGGTGGGACATCTGGGATCCCGCATTTTCGTAACCCGCCTCAGCAGCGGCAACTGGCTGATGGTTAAGCACGGAGGCCCCGGAGAGGTGCTTCCTTCCAGATCCAGGCTGACTGCGATGATCTCGAAGGACGAGGGCCGGAGCTGGAAGGGGAATTATGTGATTGACCCCCGCGACAAGTGCTCCTATCCGGACGGCCAGCAAACCGCCGACGGGCTCATATACGTCATTTCCGACTATGACAGGGCTGGGGCGAAGGAAATATCATTCGTATGTTTCAAGGAAGGTGATGTATTGTCCAAATCCGCTCCGGCGCCGGAAAGGAGACTTGTCTCCGGCGGCTCTGCCGCCCCGCAGAAGAAAGCGGATGTGCCGGAGGATATCATGGTCAACAGCCCGGACTACATCGTGTTTGTCCCTAAGCAGCCCCAGGACCTCAAGGATTGCGACCCGTTCACCGTCGGGGACCGCTACAACGACCATTTCCAGGTTCTCCAGGATCCCGGCCGCGGACTGACCTACGCCTTCTGGACTCAGGCCACGCGGGAATCCCGGGCCGACCAGCACATCGCCTTTTCAAAGAGCCGCGACGGGGGGAAGACATGGACGGAGCCGGTGATACTTGCCGGAGGCAGGACCTTGAGCATCCCCTCGCTAACCGCAAGCTGGCAGCAGCCGATGCTGTCGAAATCCGGCAGGCTCTATTGCCTATGGAACCAGCAGACGACTTCTGCCGGGCCGCACTGCGGAGTCATGTTCGGATTCTATTCGGACGACGGCGGCGACACGTGGAGCACTCCCAAGCTCGTGCCTCTGAAAAGGATGGACATGGATCCGGAAGATCCTCTCACGCCGCCCTCGTGGTGCAACTGGCAGCGGCCGCTGAGACTGGGCGAAGGCGGGAAATACCTCGTGGGCTGCTCAAGGCACGGCCAGGCTTCGTATGACAGCCGCAAGAGTTGCAAGGTCGAGTTCTGGCAGTTCGACAACATAGACGACGATCCGGAGATAGAGGACATCCGTATTTCCTATTTCGGGACCAACAAGAAAGCCTTCGACGCCACGACGGTCCAGACAGACGAAGGCTACAGGCCCAGGGAAGGAGATGCGGTCGAGGAAGCTTCCATCGTCGGCCTTCCCGACGGCAGGCTTTTCGCACTGATGCGCTCTTCAGTGGGCCATCCCCTGTGGTCTGTAAGCTCCGACCACGGGCGGACCTGGTCCCGGCCGAAAGTGCTGCGCGACAGGGACGGAGGGAAGCCTTACCTGCAGCCGCGCTCTCCCTGCCCTATGTACGACTGGGGCGGCCCCGAGGCTCATAGCGGCAAATATTTCGCCCTGATCCACAACACCTTCGATTTCAATGCCCCGAAAGCTTACCAGAACCGCGGTCCACTCTACCTTATAGCCGGGACCTTCGTTCCCGGGGCCGAACAGCCTGTCTGGTTCAAGGAGCCGAAACTCTTCGCGCCGCGCCCCAGCAGGAATTCCTTCTATACAAGTTATACCGTGCTGAACGGGGAAGGCGTCCTGTGGTTCAATGACATGAAATACTATCTTCTTGGACGTATCATCACGGAGGAGTGGTGGAAATAAAGGTGATGAAAGATTTTTTCCGTAAAATACTTAAATGGATAGCAGCCGTCGGCCCGGGTATATTCTGCATAGGATATACCGTAGGGACAGGCAGTGTCACATCCATGATAAAGGCAGGCAGCCAGTACGGCTGCGAGATGCTCTGGGTGCTGCTTCTGAGCGCATTCTTCTCCTGGGTGATTATGGAGGCCTACGGCAGGTTCGCGGTGGTGACGGGAGACACTTCCATCCATGGGATCAAGACGCGCATCCGGGGAGGCCGCTTCTGGGCTGTCCTCGTGGTCGTGGGCGTAGTCCTCGGTCAGTGGAGCTGCCTGTCCGGCATCCTGACGATAACCTCCAATGCTGCCGTCGAGGTGCTCTCCCTTTATATCCCGTCATTGTCCGGGACTGACAGCCGTGTCCTTGTCCTCGTGATGGCGGTATTGATCGTCGGCATAATCTGGGTCGTGCTCAACAGGGGAAATTACAGCCTTTTCGAGAAGCTGCTCACCGTCTTCGTGACCCTTATGGGGATTTCCTTCCTGATATCGATGTTCATCGAGTTCCCTCCGGCTTCAGAGATAGCGTCTGGCTTCGTTCCGCGCATGCCGGCGTCCGCCGACAGGTATCTGTTCGTCGCTGCCTTTGTCGGGACCACCATGGCGGCTCCTACCTTTGTGGTAAGGCCCCTTCTGATCAAGGAAAAGTCCTGGGGACCGGCTGACCTGAAGGCCCAGACCCGGGATTCCCTAACCAGCGCGATTCTCCTTTTCGTTATCAGCGCCTCCATAATGATCACCGCGACGGGGGTGCTCTTCCATGAGGGAAAGAGCGTTGAGAAGGTCCTCGATATGGTTTATGTGCTGGAACCCCTTGCCGGGAAGTTCGCCGTCGCGCTGTTCATTGTGGGCCTTGTAAGCGCCGGCCTGTCGTCCATATTCCCCATCATGATGGTCGCCCCCCTGCTGATAGGCGATTACCGGGAAGGCAGGATGGAGACCAAGTCCGCGCTGTTCCGGATACTGACGCTGGTGGCAGCCTGCGTCGGGCTCACGATCCCCATTCTCGGGGCCAATCCCATAGTAGCCCAGGTCGCCACGCAGATAGCCAATGTGTTCGTGCTGCCTCTTGTCATAGCCCTTATGATCGTCCTTCTCAACAAGAAAGAGGTGATGGGCCCGAAGAAGGCATCTGCCGCAATGAACGCCGCCATGTCGCTGGCCCTGATATTTGCCTGTGTCGTTGCTTATACGGGAGTGATTGCGCTTAAGAACCTTTTGTTGTCATGACGGTAACGGAGAAAATAAGATTGTTCAAGGAGCGCCTGTCACGCGGAGAGAGCGTGACGGGCCCCTTCATGAAGACCGGCGACCCCGCTTTTGTCGAGGCCGCCGGCTATGCCGGTTTCGATTTCTGCATCCTTGACATGGAACATGGTCCCGTCAGTCTGGAAAACATGCAGAACAATGTGCGTGCAGCCTCCCTGACAGGCATGGTCCCCATTGTACGCGTGCGGGACAAAAGCCCGGAATCCATTTCCCAGCCCCTTGACATAGGAGCTTTCGGGGTCCAGGTGCCGCAGGTGTCGACGGCGGAGCAGGCCCGTGCCGCGGTGGCCGCCGCCCGCTTCTTC
>JAEEIQ010000080.1 GCA_016281435.1 Bacteroidales bacterium | reverse complement strand
TTTTATAATCTGCGGGACATTCAAAAAAAAGTAAATCTGACGAGCCGGGGCCGGAACCTGTTGGAAATACGGCAAACTCTGCCCAAATTGCACGCTATGAGTTACAAACGCCTGGATGAGGACAAACCCAGATGCCTGCACTGCGGAGCACCGGTATACGGAAGGACGGACAAGAAATTCTGTTCCCCCGGATGCAAGGACCGCTACAACTATCTGAAAAAAGCGGAGCTGCAGAGTTACAGGCGGAGGATACTGATGAACATCAGGCTCAATTATGCCATACTGGAGAATCTGGTCAGCCGTGGCTGCCGGTCCGTCGACAGGCAGGACGTCGAAGAACTCGGATTCAGGACAGGGTGCATTACTGGTTTCCGGAAGTACCGGGACAAGGAAATGGAATACCGATGCTTCGACATCTGCTATTGCATGACAGGAACGAGAATCTACAAGATATGCCGCCTCGACACGACAAATCCCCCGCCGTCTGGTATTCCGGCGGAGGATTGACCGTCTTTTGCGGGCGAAGGATTACTTCTTCACCGTCTTCTGGGGAGCGGGGGCCGACGGAGCCGGGGTCGACACGACCGACCCGACGAATTTCTCGAATTCAGCCTCACCGATCATGTGGCAGGAGCCGTTTATCTGGGCTCCCATTTCGACCTGGAATTTCCGCACGTAGATATTTCCGTTGATCACGGCGGAATTCTTTACGGAAAGGACATCCTTCACATAGATGTCGCCATCCATCTTTCCCCACATGTCCACGACATTGCAGAGCAGGTCGCCCTTGAGGACAGCGCTCTCGCCGACGACTATTTTCCCCTTCGAGAAAAGCTTGCCGTCCACGCTTCCATCCACGCGGATATCGCTGTCGGAGGTAACCTCTCCCTTGATCAGGGTACCGGTGGAAATGCGGCTGACGTCATTGACGTTCACCACGGGTTCAACTATCTTGTTCATACTGTTCTTTATGTTTCCGATCTTGTCAGACAATACCTTTACCATGGCAGTTCTTATATTTCAGACCGCTGCCGCAGGGGCAGGGATCGTTTCTTCCAACTTTCTTCTCCGCCTTGACAGGCGCGTTAGCCTTCTGTTCCCCGTTCGTACTCAGATCCGAATGACGGGTCTGCATCTGGCTCATATCAGTCCTGCGCTGGACGGCCCTCTGGGGTGCCTCATCCTTGTCCCTCAAAGGGATGAACGAACGGAAGAGGAATGAAAGCACATCCTGGTTAAGGGACTCCAGCATCGAAGCGAAGAGATTATAACTTTCGAGTTTGTATACCACCAAGGGGTCCTTCTGCTCGTAAGATGCATTCTGGACGCTCTGACGCAGGTCATCCATCTCGCGCAGGTGCTCTTTCCAGTGCTCGTCGATCTGGAAGAGGATGATGGACTTGGTGAGGGTCTTGGCAACTTCGCGTCCTTCGCTTTCGTATGCCTGTTTCAGGTTCACGGACAGATTGACTGCCTTGCGGCCGTCGGACACGGGAATAGCTATATTCTGGTAGATGCTTCCCTGCTTCTCATAAACCGAGTCGATGATTGGCTTCAGTTTGGTGACCATCGTATCCATCCTGCGGGAGTAGACATCCCACATGTTGTTGCAAAGGGCTTCGACGAGCTCCTTGGGCTTGGATTTTTCGAAAAACTCGGCATCGAAGCCAGGGTCTATGGAAAGCTGGGCCATCACGCCCTGCACGAAGGAATCGTAATCCATCCCCTCGGAACGGTCGATTATCAGGGTCGCCGTATCGACCATCATGTTCCTGAGGTCGATCTCGATCTTGTCACCCTTGATGGCATTGCGGCGACGGGAGTAGATGGCTTCCCTCTGATAATTCATGACGTCGTCGTACTCAAGCAGGCGCTTACGGATGCCGAAGTTGTTCTCCTCGACTTTCTTCTGGG
Organism: Bacteroidales bacterium; assembly: GCA_016281435.1. The sequence goes on along the minus strand of JAEEIQ010000080.1, from coordinate 4,494 downwards.
CCTTTTCGATGGCGTTGGACAGCATCGAGCTTTCCAGGGCCTCGTTCTCCTCCATGCCGAGCTTATCGACTATGGAAGCGATCCTCCCGGATCCGAACAGGCGCATCAGCTTGTCCTCGAGGGAAATGTAGAAAGTGGAACTTCCCGGATCTCCCTGGCGCCCGGCACGGCCCCTGAGCTGACGGTCCACACGGCGCGAGTCATGGCGCTCAGTACCGATGATGGCAAGGCCACCTGCAGCGCGCACCTCGTCGGAAAGCTTGATATCCGTGCCTCGTCCGGCCATGTTGGTAGCTATCGTGACTGTCGAACTTTGTCCGGCCTGGGCAACGATCTCGGCCTCACGCGCGTGTTCCTTTGCATTGAGGACATTGTGCCGTATGCCCCTGCGGGTCAGCAGGCGGCTCAGCAGTTCGGAAGTTTCGACATCAGTGGTACCGACCAGCACGGGACGGCCCTTTGAGATGAGGTCGGAAATCCTGTCTATGACGGCATTGTATTTCGCCTTCTTGGTCTTGTAGATAAGGTCGTCCTGGTCGTCACGGGCAATGGGACGGTTGGTCGGGATGACCATCACGTCCAGCTTGTAGATGCTCCAGAACTCACCTGCTTCCGTCTCGGCCGTACCGGTCATGCCGGCCAGCTTGTGGTACATGCGGAAGTAGTTCTGCAGGGTGATGGTCGCGAAGGTCTGGGTCGCAGCCTCGACCTTGACGTTCTCCTTGGCTTCGACGGCCTGATGCAGTCCGTCGGACCAGCGGCGGCCTTCCATGACACGGCCCGTGCTCTCGTCCACGATCTTGACCTTCCCGTCCACGATGATATAATCCACGTCCTTCTGGAACATGGCGTAGGCCTTCAGGAGCTGGATCATCGTATGTACCCTCTCGCTCTTCAGGGAGAATTCCTCCATCAGGGCGTCCTTCGCCTCCTGTTTCTCGGCGGGTGTCTTGTCGGAATGTTCGATCTCGGCAGTCTGAGCGCCGACGTCAGGCAGGACGAAGAAATCGTCGTTGCCGACGGCCTGGGCGAGCATTTCGTGTCCCTTGTCGGTCATGTCGACGGAGTTGAGCTGCTCGTTGATCACGAAATACAAGGGATCGGTGACGACGGGCATCTCCTTCTCGTTGTCCTGCATGTAGTAATTCTCCGACTTCTGGAGAATCACCTTGATGCCGGGTTCGCTGAGATACTTGATAAGGGGCTGGTACTTCGGAAGGCCCTTGTGGGCGCGCAGCAGCAGTTTTCCTCCTTCCTTCTCATCCCCCTCGGCAATCTTTTTGCGGGCCTCATTGAGAACCTGGTTCACAAGGGCGCGCTGCTGGTTATAGAGTTTTTCGACGTAGGGACGGAATTCCATGAACTGCTCGTCATCCTGGGCCCTGGCTACGGGGCCGGAAATGATGAGCGGAGTACGGGCGTCGTCGATGAGGACGGAGTCGACCTCGTCCACGATGGCGTAATGGTGTTTGCGCTGAACGAGATCGTCTTCCGAAATCGCCATGTTGTCACGCAGATAGTCAAAGCCGAACTCGTTGTTGGTACCGAAGGTGATGTCGCAGTTATAGGCCTTGCGGCGTGCGTCCGAATTTGGCTGGTGCTTGTCTATGCAGTCTACGCTGAGTCCGTGGAACATGTAGAGGGGTCCCATCCACTCGGAGTCACGTTTCGAAAGGTAATCGTTGACCGTAACGACATGCACCCCCTTGCCGGCAAGTGCGTTCAGGAAGACGGGCAGAGTCGCGACAAGGGTCTTTCCCTCACCGGTCGCCATCTCGGCTATCTTCCCCTGGTGCAGGGCGATACCGCCAATCAGCTGGACGTCATAGTGGACCATGTCCCAAACTATTTCGTTGCCGCCGGCCACCCAATGATTGAGATATACGGCCTTGTCACCCTCTATCTTGACGAAATCATGATCCACGCTGAGATCGCGGTCGAACTGGGTAGCCTTTACCTCCACCCTCTCGTTTTCCTTGAAACGACGTGCGGTGGATTTCACGATTGCAAACGCCTCGGGAAGTATTTCCGTCAAGCATTTTTCAATCGCTTCATCCTCGTCCTTGACAAGTTTGTCGGATTCGGTCGCGAGTTTTTCCTTCTCGGGAATGGGAATGTCTCCGGCCAGTTCGGTCCGGATCTGCTCTATGCGCTCCTCGAAAGGGGCCTCCACGGCGCGAAGCCTCATCTTCAGATCTTCGCTGCGCTCCCTCAGAGCATCGTTCGAAAGGGAATCTATCTCCCCGTAGACTGCAAGGATCTTGTCCAGGGTAGGCTTCACCGCCTTGAAATCCCTGTCGGCCTTCGAGCCGAAAAGAGCCTTGATGATATCAGTTAATGCCATTTGTCCTATTTTTGCAAAAATAACTAATAATTGACTTTCTTCAAAAAAAATGCCTATATTTGCAATCCCAAGCAGGATTAGCACATCGGTAGTGCATTGGCTTCCCAAGCCAAGGAGGAGGGTTCGACTCCCTTATCCTGCTCTTTTTATTTTGTACTATGAAAAATCTTTGCTATATTGCGGCGAAGTTTTTCATAGTTTAAGTTTAGGTTAAGTAGCGGAGCGCTCGCAGTGATGCAAGCGCTCCGCGAATCTTTTATAAAAACAGGGTATGTTTTCCGCATACGGAAAAAAATTACTCGTTTTTGAATCTGTTGTGACGAATGGCTTCATACCTTGCCTGAAAAAAGGTATGAAAAAGACTTTCTCTCCAATCCTGATCCTCCTTGGGGTCTCCATGATTTCATGCAGCGAACTGGGCATGCCGCAGAAGGGCGGACAGTCAGGACGCATCGTGCTTCACTTCGCCGAAGATTTCGGCATAACCACAAGGGCGGCAGCCCTTCCTGACACAAATGAATTCCTTCTGAGCATCACCGACTCGAAAGGGGATCCCGTATTCGAAGGCCGATACGGAACGGCCCCTTCCGCCTTCCTGACGAAACCGGGAAGTTATACGGTCACCGTCAGGTCCCGTGAGTTCCTGGAGCCCCTTTATGACGCCCCCCAGTACGGGGACACACAGATAGTATCCGTACAGGCAGGGAAAACGAGCTCCGTCCTGCTGAACTGCTACCAGACCAACTGCGGACTGCGCCTCGGCATAGACCCGACGTTTCCGGCGGACCATCCGGGCGGGACCTTATATATAAAGAGCGCAGAAGGGAACCTTGTCCATTCATATGCTGAATCGAGGACGGCATATTTCCTGCCGGGAAGCATTTCCCTGTATCTGAGCGAAGGAGGCGCAGATGAACTGCTCTTCACAAGAAGCATATTCGAGAGACAGATCCTGCACGTGCGCCTTTCGAGCGCAGTCTCCGGACCCTCAGCCGCCCCGGTTGATGACGGGCGCATCAGCATACAGCTCGACACCAGCCGCTACTGGATCCCCGAAGACTACACTTATGGCGAGTCCGACAAAGGCAGCGGCATCGAAAACGCATACGGCGTGGGCCAGGCAAGGGAGCTCGGAGTGCGACAGGACATCTGGGTCTACGGATACATAGTCGGGGGCGACCTGTCTTCTTCGAAATGCTCTTTCGACGCCCCGTTCGCATCCAGGACCAATCTGGTCCTCGCGGCCAAATCGAACTGCCGCGACAAGGAAATCTGCCTGTCGGTCCAGCTTTCCAAAGGGGATGTACGCAACGATCTCAACCTGGTGGACCACGAGGACCTGCTGGGAAGGCAGGTGTTCCTGCGAGGCGACCTCGTAGAAGCGTACTACGGCATCCCGGGGCTCCAGAACATATCCGAATACACCCTCAGATGACAAAAGCGGCGGGCCCGAAGGTCCGCCGCATTGTTTCATGGCATATGTCCCTTACCTGGAAGCGAGGCGCTTGTAGGTTTCGAGACGTATCTTTGCGAACTCTTCGGTCTTCTGCAGGAGTTCTTCGGCCCTCTCGGGGAAGAGTTTGTACAGGGACGCGAAGCGGACCTCTCCCTTCAGGAAGTCCTGGAACTTCGTCCAATCAGGCTCCTTGCTGTCCAGGGAGAACGGATTCTTGTCCGTGCCTTCGAGAGTCGGGTTGTAACGGTACAGATGCCAGTAACCGCACTCGACGGCGAGTTTCTCTTCCTTCTGGCTCAGGCCCATGCCGGCTTTGAGTCCGTGGTTGATGCAAGGCGCGTATGCAATGATGAGGGACGGTCCGTCGTAAGCTTCGGCTTCCTTGATGGCGTTCATGTACTGAACGGGGCTCGCACCCATAGCGACCTGGGCGACATAGACGTAGCCGTAGCTGATCGCCATCATTCCGAGGTCCTTCTTGCGTATCTTCTTGCCGGAAGCAGCGAACTTCGCAATGGCTCCGGCAGGAGTGGACGTGGAGCTCTGGCCGCCGGTGTTGGAGCACACTTCGGTGTCGAGCACGAGGACGTTGACGTTCTCACCGCTGGCGAGGACGTGGTCGAGTCCGCCATAACCGATGTCATAGCTGGCTCCGTCACCGCCGAATATCCACTGGCTGCGGGCCGGGATATAG